>NZ_JBYCLE010000181.1:0-6440 GCF_057473765.1 Mycobacterium sp. TH-M106
GCCGCCCGTTCGGCCCGCTCGCGCTGCGCAGGTCGCCGCCGGTCGTGCCGCCCGACCCGGAGGGCATCGCCTTCGACGCGCGACGGCAGCGGCTGTATTGGTCATCGGAGGGCGAGCGGCTCACCGACACCCCGGTCGGGCCGGTGCTGGCCGACCCATGGGTGCGGATCGCCGGGCTCGACGGCAGCTACCTGGGCCGCTTCACCATGCCGGCCAATCTGGCCATGTCGCCGCAGCGCAGCGGGCCGCGACGCAACAACGCGCTGGAGGGGCTGACGCTGACCCCCGACGGCCGAGTGGTGTTCGCCGCCATGGAAGCGCCCGGCTACGACGACGGTCCGACGCCGGACCGCGGCCACGGCGCGCCGGTCCGGATCACCGCGTTCGACGTCGACACCGGCGCACCGGTCGCCCAATACGCCTATCCGCTGGAGCCGGCGACCGGACCCGCGCGAACCAACGGCCTCACCGACCTGGTGGCGTTGTCGGACACCGAGTTCCTGGTGGTGGAACGGGCTTTCAGCGCGCATCCGACAGTTCGGCTGTTCCGCGCCGAGATCGCCGGCGCCACCGACGTGCTGGCGGTGCCGTCGCTGGCCGGCACTCCGGTGACGCCGGTGACGCCGATGACCAAGACACTGCTGGCCGATCTGTCCGCCACTCCGGGGTTGGCGCCGCTGGGCGGTGTCGACAATGTCGAAGGGATCACGCTGGGGCCACGGCTGCCGGACGGCCGTCAGACGGTGGTGCTGGTCAGCGACGACAATTTCACCCCGGCCCAGGTGACCCAGTTCCTGCTGTTCGCGATGCGGTGAGAACCGGGCGAACGCCCCTTTTCGGTGATGAGCACAGCGCTGGCATCGCGGGGCACGCCATGACAGCGGCCGCTGGCACAATCGGTGAAATGACCGCAACCGGCCCGGTGAACCCGCCCGCACGGGCCCGGCCGCTGCAACCGGGCGAGCTGGCGCAGGCCGCGGTGATGGCCGCGCTCTGCGCCGCGACCGCGATCATCTCCGTGGTGGTGCCGTTTGCGGCCGTGCTGGCGCTGCTGGGCACGGTGCCGATGGGGCTGGTGGCCTACAGGTACCGGATCCGGGTGCTGTTCGCCGCCACGGTGGCCGCTGGGGCCATCGCGTTCCTGATCGCTGGTATGGGCGGGTTCATGACGGTGATGAACTGCGTCTACGTCGGGGGGCTGACTGGAGTCGTCAAGCGCCGGCGCCGCGGGACGCCGACCGTGATCGCCACCGCCCTTGTCGCCGGCGCTGTCTTCGGCGCCACCAACGTCGCCGCACTGGCCATCCTGGCGCGGCTGCGGCACCTGGTATTCGACACCCTCACCGCCAATATCGACGGAGTTGCGGCGGGCATAGAGCGGATTCCCGGGCTGCCGGATGCGCCGGTGGCCGCCGAGCATCTGCGCCGGTTCTTCGCCGTGGCGTTGCACCACTGGCCCTGGCTGATCCTCGGTGAGACGGTCGTGACGGTCATGGTCATCTCTTTGATCGGCTGGTGGGCGCTGTCGCGGGTGCTGGGGCGGCTGCGCGGTGTGCCCGATGTGCACAAACTGGACGCCGGAACCGATGAGGGCACCGACTCGGGGTGTCGCCCGGTCCAGCCGGTGCCGGTGCGGCTGCACGACGTGCGCTTCCGCTATCCGCACACCGGCCACGACGCGCTGGGCCCGATCAGTCTCGAGGTGCGACCCGGCGAGCACCTCGCGGTCACCGGCGCCAACGGCTCCGGCAAGACCACACTGATGCTGGTCCTGGCCGGCCGAGAACCGACAGCGGGCACCGTCGAGCGTCCCGGCGCGGTGGGTCTGGGCCGGCCCGGCGGGACCGCGGTCGTGATGCAGCACCCGGAGAGCCAGGTATTGGGCACCCGGGTGGCTGACGATGTGGTGTGGGGCCTACCGCCGGGCACCACCCCCGACATCGACCGGCTGCTCGGCGAAGTCGGCCTGGACGGTTTCGCCGAACGTGACACCGGCGGGCTGTCCGGCGGTGAGCTACAACGGTTGGCGGTCGCCGCGGCGATGGCCCGCGAACCGGCCCTGCTCATCGCCGACGAGGTCACCAGCATGATCGACCCGCAGGGCCGGGACGCCCTGCTTCGGGTGCTGACGGGATTGGCCGGGTCTGCTGGGCGGCATCGCACGTCGCTGGTGCACATCACGCACTACAACAGCGAGGCCGCGACCGCCGACCGCACCATCCGCCTCAGCGACTCACCTGACAATGCCGAGATGATCGAGACGGTCCGCACAGTCGGCACCGTCGTCCGCAATGGTCACCGTTCCGGCGGCCCGGTGCTCGAATTGCGCGGTGTCAGCCACGAATACAACTGCGGCACGCCGTGGGCCAAGGCTGCGCTGCGCGACATCAACGTCGCGGTGGCCGAGGGTGACGGGCTGCTGATCCACGGCGGCAACGGCTCCGGCAAGTCGACGCTGGCCTGGATCATGGCCGGCCTGACGGTGCCGACCAGCGGAACGTGCCTGGTCGGCGGTCGCCCCGCCGCCGAGCAGGTCGGCGCGGTCGCGCTGTCGTTTCAGGCGGCCCGGCTGCAGCTGATGCGCAGCCGCGTCGGGCGGGAAGTGGCCACCGCAGCCGGCTTCTCGGCGAGAGACCACGGTCGGGTGGCCGCTGCGCTGGCCGTTGTCGGCCTGGACGCGGAGCTGGCCCGGCGGCGCATCGATCAGCTCAGCGGAGGCCAGATGCGCCGGGTGGTGCTGGCGGGCCTGCTGGCCCGTTCGCCGCACGCCTTGATCCTCGACGAACCACTGGCTGGCCTGGACTCTGCCAGCCGGCACGGTCTGCTGCGGCTGCTGGAGGATCTGCGCAAAGACACCGGCCTGACTGTGGTGGTCGTCTCCCATGACGCCACCGGGCTGCAGGCGCTGTGCCCGCGGACCCTGCACCTGCACGACGGCGTGCTGGCCTCCGAACCCGCCCCCGCGGGGGGTGTGGCGTGACTGGAACCGCACCGCCCGCGGCGGCCAAGCGCCTGCGGCGCCCGGTGGTGCTGCTGCGCCCGGTGCCGGGCAGCTCGCCCGTGCACCGGCTGTGGGCCGGCACCAAACTGATTGCCGTTGCCGCTATCTCGATTCTGCTGACATTTGATCCGGGATGGGTGCCGATCGGCCTGGTGGCGCTGCTGGTGCTAGCGGCGGCCCGGTTGGCGCGTATTCCGCGCGGCGCGCTGCCGTCGCCGCCCAGGTGGCTGTGGATCCTGCTCGCCGTCGGCGCCGTCACCGCGGGGATGGCGCGGGGCGGCCCGGTGATCGAGGTGGGCCCGGTCGCGCTCGGTTTGGGAGGGCTGTCGAATTTCCTTCGCATCACTGCGCTGTCGGTCGTGCTGTTGGGTCTGGGCGCCATGGTGTCGTGGACCACCAATGTCGCCGAAATCGCGCCCGCAGTAGCTACTCTGAGCCGACCGCTGCACCTGTTGCGGATTCCGGTCGACGACTGGGCGGTCACCTTGGCGCTGGCGTTGCGGGCCTTCCCGATGCTGGTCGACGAGTTCCGGGTGCTCTACGCCGCCCGCCGATTGCGGCCGAAGCGGCGCCGCCGGCGTACCGCGGAGGTGATCGACCTGATCGCCGCAGCCATCATCGTGACCCTGCGGCGGGCCGACGAGATGGGCGACGCGATCACCGCCCGCGGCGGGATCGGTCAGATCTCGGCGGCTCCGGGGCGTCCCAGACTTGCCGACTGGGTGGCCCTGCTGATCGTCGCTGCGGTCTGCGGCGCCGCGGTCTCTTTTTAGCTTCAGCGCACGCGCGGCCGTAGCTACTGCTGTGCGGCTGCGTTGGCCGCCGACTGGGCCCGGCGCAAGGTGGTGGCGACGTCGGCGCGGCCGGCGAACATCTCGTCGAAATACGGTTTGAGCGCCTGGTCCCCGGCCGGGAACCCGGCACCGCCTGGGGCGGGGAGACGGGGTCCGGCCAGCACCGCGAAGAACGGGGTGACGTCTACGCCGCGGCCGGCCCAGTAGTCGAAGTACACCCGCTGCGCCGTCCGCACCGCCGGGATCGCCGCCCCGCGACGGCCGAGGTATTCGTTACCCTGGGCGCTGCCCATCCAAGCCAGCACCTGTCGCGTCGCGTCGGGATGCGCTGAAGCCGCATTGCCCGCTGCGGCAATGCCGTTGGTGACGCTGACCCGGCCGGCCGGGCCGGCGGGCAGCATCGCCACTCCCCAGCGGAAGCCGGCCTGCTCGGCGACCGCCGCGAGGTTGTAGGTGCCGGACTGAAACAGCGCCATCTTGCCGGCCAGGAACTGGTTTCGGGAGAAGTCACCGTTGTCGTTGGTGTCGGCAGCCGGGGGTGCGACGTGGTCCTGGTTGATCAGCCCGACCAGGTAGCTGAACGCCTCGATCGCCTCGGGGTTGTCGAAGGCGAATCGGTCGTCGCGCTGGAACACCCCGCCTGCCGAACCGATGTAGTTCAGGTAGATGCCCTGCGGGTCGTTGGCGGCGTTGTAGCCCCACTGCCTAACCCGCCGCTCGTCGAAACCCGGTGTGCCCGCGCTACGTCCGGCGGCATCGACGGTGAGCCGCGCCAGCAGTGGCCGCAGGGTGTCTCGGCCGGAATCCCAGCGCAGCGCCGAGAGCCGGGCCGGATCGACCCCGGCAGCCGCGAGCAGGTCGGCGTTGTAGTACACGGCGATACCGGCGTCGGTCAGCTGCGGCACTCCCCACAGCACACCGTTGCGAGTGAACTGGTCGACCACCGAACGGTCCCAGTCCGTTGATACCACATCGATATTCAGCAGTCGGCCGTTGTCGGCGTAGCCAGCCAGATGCGCGTCGGACAGCCAGAAGATGTCGTCGGCGCCGCCGCCGGCCACGTCGGTGCGCAGCGTCTGGAAGTACGTCGCAAACGACACCACGTTGGTGCGCACGTCGATGTCGGGGTGTGCCCGGTGAAACGCCGCGAACGACTCCCGGTACGCGACGGCGACCTGCTCGTCCCAGAGGCGCACCGTCACCACGGTTGTTCCGCTGCCCGGCCGCGCCGCAGCATCCAGCAGGATTGCCGCCGCACCGAGCAGCGCCGCGACCAGCACCACCGCGACGGCGAATACCGTGGAGAATCGCGGTCGGGTCACGGCATGCTCCTGCGTTGAGATTGCATGCAGGGTTGCGGGTCGGCGGGATTCACAGCCCTGGATGCAATCTCGCTGGGACCGGCGCACGGAAAATTCATTTGATCCCCGTCACGATGATCGATCGAACGATGGCGCGCTGAAGCGTCATGAACAGCACGACCAGCGGGACCATCGCCACCGTCGTCGCGGCCATCACCAGCGTCCACTGTGCGTTGTAGCGGGACTGCAGCGCGGCCGTCGCCACTGTCAGCACTCGCCACTTCTGGCCGCCGGTGATCACCAGCGGCCAGAAGAAGCTGTTCCACTGCGACACCACGGTGATCAACGCCAGCGTGACCAAAATTCCCCGGCTGGACGGCACTACCACGTGCACGATGATGTCGGCCGTGTTAGCGCCGTCCAGCCGGGCGGCGTTTACCAGGTCGTCAGGGATGGCGCGAAAGTGCTGGCGTAGCAGGAAGATCGCATACGGTGAGCCAAACAGATAGGGCAACACCAACGCCCAGAACGTGTTCCGCAAACCCAGCTGTGCCATCATCAGATACAGTGGAACCACCGTGACGGTGGCCGGCACCATCAGCGTCGCCACGTAGACCCAGAACAGCATGTCACGGCCCGGGAACCGCAGCCGAGCGAACGCATACGCGGCCAGCACAGAAAAACTCAGCTGCCCAAGCAGTATCACTGTTGTCATCAGCGCGGTGACCGCAAGCGCCCGGCCGAAACCCGCGCCGCCCAGGTCGGCATAGTTGGCCAGTGTGGGCGGAGTCGGCCAGGACAGCGGAGTCCCGGTGGCGAACTGGTGCGTCGACGTGAACGACGTCAGCAGGCCAAGTGCGAACGGCGCCAACGTGATCAACGCACCGACCGACAACACGGCGTAAACAACAGCGTTACGTGAGGTCATAGGTGATCCGACGGCGGAAGTAGGCCTGCTGAACGACGGTGACGCCAACCAGGATGACGAACAGCACCAGTGACATCACCGCAGCGCGGCCGATCGCCGCCGCGCCGAACGCCTCGGCGTAGATCCGGTGCGCGATCAGATCGGTACGACCGCCCGGCCCGCCGCCGGTGAGCGCGTAGACGGTGTCGAACACCTGCGCCGCGCTGACCACCCCGGTGACCAAAACGAAAAACATGGTGGGCCGCAGCATCGGCAGCGTGATCCGGAAGAACCGCTGCCGGGCCGACGCGCCGTCGACGCGCGCTGCGGCGTGCAACGACGCCGGGATCGCCAGGATGCCGGCCAGGAAGAACAGTGCGACGTAGCCGACGTTGGTCCAGACCACCACCGCGGACACCACCGGCAGCGCCAGCCCG
>NZ_JBYCLE010000182.1:0-1014 GCF_057473765.1 Mycobacterium sp. TH-M106
AACCCTTGTTCCGAATATGGGGCCATGCTGTAATCGTCATCGCAGCCCATCTCCAACGACGCCGGCGCTACAACAGATGCTGCGCCGGAATGCAAAGCAGAGGAGGACGCAACATGAGGCGTGCATCTCGCGCCTGCGCCACCGCCGGCATCGCTATCCTGGGGGCTGGGTGCATCGCGGCAGCCTTGATGACACCTCCAAAGCTCGAAGTCCAAATGCGCGCAATAAAACTCGTCGACGCAGAAGACGTTGCACTGATCATGGGCGGCAGCGGGATGCCGATACCTCCAGAAAGCTACGTCGAGACGAATTTTGACCTCTTCATCAAGGACCTCTTCCCGAATTACTCGCCACAACCGTTATTCACACCCGAAGGGAATTACGGTCTCTACACGGGAGTAAAAAGCCTCCCGCTCGACACCTCAGAGGCCCAAGGCGTCGAGATTCTCGATAAAACGATCTTGCAGGAAATCACCGCAGGCAATGACGTCGTCGTGAAAGGGGCATCGCAAAGCTCAACCATATCGTCCATGGCGATGACCGAGCTCGCAGCCCAGCATGTCCCGACTTCAGATGTCTCCTTCGTGCTGACCGGTGATCCCAATCTTCCCGACGGGGGACTCTTCGAGCGTTTGGACGGGCTGTCGTTACCCAGCCTGGGGATCACGTTCAACGGTGCGACACCGTCGGATCTGTTTCCGACCACGATCTACACACAGGAGTACGACGGCTTCGCCGACGTGCCACGCTATCCGATCGACATCTTTTCCGATCTCAACTCCCTGGCCGGCATCTACTACGTGCATCCCACCTATGACCAGGTGCTCACGTCGCAAGAGATCCTCCCCGTCAGCCAGGGCGGTGACGCAATTCAATTGCCGACCGTGGGCGACACGATGACGACCTACTACATGCTTCCCACCAACAACCTGCCGCTGCTGGACCCGCTGCGCTCCATCCCGGTCGTGGGCAAACCGCTGGCCGACCTGATCCAGCCCGACCTCACGGTATTGG
>NZ_JBYCLE010000183.1:0-1060 GCF_057473765.1 Mycobacterium sp. TH-M106
AGCGCGAAATCCGAGGTTGACCTGCGGCGATATTTCACCAACCGATCCGTGATCGGTTCGTTATAGGAACGAGATATCCATTTTCTGAAGATGAAAAGCATGAGCGGTTCTCGTAACGTCCCTGGTGCCCCGAGACGGGCAAACCAAAACTGAATCCACGGCCCCGCGTGTGAGCGGGGGTGGGAGCGGCACGAGCCGCCCCCGGCCGGCGCGGCTGACAGCCCGCAAGGCGCCAGCGAACCCCCGCTGTCGTGCCGAAACGAGACGGCACGCCCCAGAGAGCCACTTCCGTACAGACATGGCACCAAGCCCGCCTCGGTGGGCTTGCTTTGGCGCGCGCAAACCCGAAAGGAACACCTTTTGAAGAACGCCCGCAAGATGCTCATCGCTGCCGCGATCACCGGAACACTCGTCAGCATGTCGTCTGCCCCCACCGCGACCGCGGAGCCTGCCGGCCTGGAACTGAACGGGCCGTCCCCCGCTCCCGCGGGTTTCGACCCGAACCTGCCCCCGCCACCGGACGCCCCGCCGGCTCCGGACGCGCCGCCGCCGGACGCCCCGCCGGCCCCGGATGCGCCGCCGCCCGCCGACTTCGACCCGAACCTGCCGCCGGCGCCGGACGCCCCGCCGGCCCCGGATGCGCCGCCGCCGCCGGACGCCCCGCCGGGACCCGACGTGCCGCCGCCGCCGCAGCGGGCGTACAGCGTGAACTGGGACGCCATCGCACGATGCGAATCGGGGGGGAACTGGGCGATCAACACGGGCAACGGCTACGTCGGCGGTCTGCAGTTCACGCCGAGCACCTGGCGTGCCAACGGCGGAAGTGGCTCCCCGGCCAGCGCGAGTCGCGAGGAGCAGATCCGCGTCGCCGAGAACGTGCTGCATTCGCAGGGCATCGGCGCGTGGCCGGTCTGCGGTCGGCGTGGCTGACAACAGCCGCGGCCGGCGGCTCGAGGACTGACAGCCGTCGAAACGCCATAGGTGAGGAATGCCGGGCCCCGGGCCCGGCATTCCTTGTCGGCGGGGGCCGCCGAAGCGCCCCTCGGTCGGGTAGCGTCGG
>NZ_JBYCLE010000184.1:0-1054 GCF_057473765.1 Mycobacterium sp. TH-M106
TGGTGATGGAACTGACCGCGCGCCACCGCATCACCGGCGTCGAATGGGACCAGGCCGAGCGGGCGGTCGCGATGACCGTCGAGATCACCGACCCGCAGACGGCGCGGCCGGTGGACGTGCGCATCGACGTGGTGCCGGCCGGCGCGGAGCACACCGACGCGCGCACCCGCAAGATCGGCACCATCGCTCGCGACGGGCGGCACCACGACGTCGTCGGCACCTACCTCGGTGTCGTCGCGGACGAAAACTGAAGGGCGACATATGGGTAGAGCTTGCACCGCGGCCATCGTCGGAGTGCACAACACCCGGCAGGGCCGCCGGCTCGACGGCGAGACCTCCCGCAGCCTGGCGCTGCAGGCCATCCGCGGCGCGCTCGACGACGCGGGCCTGCGCCTGGACGAGGTGGACGGGATCAGCGCGGGACCGTTGTCCACCGCGCTCATCTACGACCTGCGCCTCGGCCCGGCCTGGCAGGGGCTCGGGTTCGGGGTCGGGATGATCACCGAGGCCGCCACCGCCATCGAGCACGGCATGGCCGACGTGGTCGTGCTCGTCGCCGCGCAGGCCGGCGAATACCGCGACCACGAGGCCACCGCGCCGTGGACGCGGCCCGAGAACGAGTTCGTCGCGCCGTGGGGGATGTTCACCACCGCCGAGTTCGCGCTGATCGCCCGGCGCCACATGCACGTCTACGGCACCACGCGCGAACAACTCTCGATTGTGGCGGCGACCATCCGCAACAACGGGTCCCGCAACCCCGAGGCCGTGTACTACCAGCGTGGGCCGTTCACGCCCGAGGACATCACCGCCTCGCGGCCCATCGCCGACCCGTTCCACCTGCTGGACTGCGCCACCACCTCCGAGGGCGGTTGCGCGCTCGTCGTCGCAAATCTCGACAAGGTAGACACCGCAAGCCAACCGGTCTACGTGTTGGGCAGCGGCGCGGACTTCCACGGGCCGTCGTATCAGCACCCCCCGGCGTGGGACCTCGCCGGGCGGCGCGGCGATCACGTGAACGGCGTCGTGGGCAGGCGCGCGGCCGACCGCGCGTTCG
>NZ_JBYCLE010000185.1:0-9220 GCF_057473765.1 Mycobacterium sp. TH-M106
CGGCGGGAATGCCCAGGCCGGCAAACATGGCCGTGAACTTCCCGAGATCACCGAGTTTGCCCACGGCGCCGCTGAAGAACATGAACCCGACGGTGAGTCGCAGCACCAAGTTCGGCAGCCAGGCCAGGTTGTTCAGCGTGTCGGTCGTCTGACGATATGCCGGCTGAACACGCGCCACGAGAGATTTACGGGCCGTCCGGGGGTGGGTCATGTTTTCTCCGCGATCATCGGGGTGTATCCGATGCAGCCCGCTTTAACCGCATCGGTCGCTAGCTGGGTGTATGCCAGCACGGTATCGGGTTGAATATCATTGTCGGCGAGAGCTTGTGGCGCCAAGATTCGCAGCGCGGTGATCCGGGCGTCGATGCGTTCGATCATCCTCAGCAGGCCGTCTTCGTGGGCTTGCGTGTGTCGTACGTGCAGTCCCGCGCTGGCGAGGATGCCGGTGTAGTCGGCGATCGATCGGGCATCAGCGATGCAGGCGACCCACGCCGCCAGTGTGGTCAGCTCGGCCGGTAGGCCGGCGTCGGTGATGGTGACATCGGTGATTCCGGCCAGGCCGCCCGGGCGCAGGATGCGCGCGAACTGACCGGCGGCGGCGTATTTGTCCGGGAACGTGCACAGCGAACATTCGCAGACCAGCGCATCGAATGTGTTCTCGGGCAGTGGAAGATCTTCGGTATCACCATGCTGGAAGTGCACCCGCTGGTCCAGTCCGGTCGCCGCGACGGCGGCCCGGGCGTGGCCGATGTTGACCTCAGGCGTACAGCGTGCCTGGGGAGCTGAATGACTTGGCTGGGCAGCGGTCTGCGTCATGCTGCGCGAGCCCGCAACCCGTCCGGATCCATGATCTCGATGACCGCGTATCCGACGGTGATGAGACGATCACGCTCAAATTCTTTGAGGATCTTGTTGATCGATGGACGCTGCGCGCCGAGCATCGCAGCAATGGTGCGTTGGGCAAGTTCAATTCGTTTTTCGACCGCCTCGTCGAGCAGAAGCTGCGCTAGCTGGGCCGGCAGAGGCCTGCCAAGCATGCTGATTAACCTGGCCTGCCCAGCGGACACCCGTTGTGCCACACGCGACAGCCACCGCCTCGCGATGGCCGGGCGGGTGGCGAGCAGCCGCTCAAACGCCTGCCGCGCCAGGAACAGACAGGTGGCGTCGGTCAATGTCCGCGCTGTGTAAAACAACGGCATATCCAACAGCAGGGGGATGTCGCCGTCCACATCGCCGGGACGAAGTACATCCACGACTGCGCGACGCCGTCCGGATCCGACCGCGAGCTCGATTTGTCCTTGCCGCACAATCCACACCCCGTCAGCGGCCTGATCGCCGAGGAAGACCACTTGTCCGGGCGCGAAGTGCTTGGCTTGCAAGGTTTCCGCGAGTGCCGACAGATCGTTGGGGTGCAGCGGCGCCGCTGCGCCGCGTCCAACGCAGCGTGCCACCCAGGCCGCGTGTCGCACCTGCGCATCGGGAGGCTGTTGCCCGCCGGTCAGCGACTGCACCATATGCTTGAGCGGGCCCGCAGAGTGGTCGGACATCGTGCCTCCTCGGTCACACCGCCGATGGTGGCAGGCTGCCGACGAGGTTACTAGTGCAGTGTCATTTCGCTGACAAGTTCGCAGGTCGAAACGGGTCAGCGAGCCCACCCCACGGCACCGTGTGCGGTTGGGCGCTTTTCCACAGCGAGTGGCCCGGTGTGCCGACACCGTCGACGGGCTTACCGGCGTCGTTGACCATCGAGAGCGAGATGAGCGTCGCTTTGGCGACCGTTACCTGCAACGGGACCGCCGGAAGCGACGTGCAGACTGTCACGTCGCTGACAAATGGCTTAGCGCGCCGATGCTGCGCGCTGTATGGTGCCGCTATGGTTAGCCAATTGGCCAGCGGTGCAACCGTTCCGGTACACCACCTTAAGGCCATCAACGGCCAGCCGGTGCGGGTACCGGCGACTGCGGGACGAACACACGTGCAGTTTCGCCGGTTCGCGGGCTGTCCGATCTGCCATTTGCATCTGCGCAGCTTCGCCGAACGGCATCAGGAGATCGCCGACGCCGGGATCACCGAGGTGGTGTTTTTCCACTCACCAGCCGAAAAGCTGCGCGGTTATCAGGCCCTGCTGCCGTTTACGGTGGTGGCCGACCCCGATAAGAAGCAGTACCGCGCATTCGGCGTGGAAAAGGGTTGGCGCTCGCTGACTCATCCCCGGGCGTGGCTATCCGCGTTTCGCGGGTATGCAACCGCCCTGCGACACCGTGATGATCCCGACTATGCTGGTGTCGGATCAACTGATGGCACTACACATTTGGGCTTGCCGGCTGACTTCCTCATCGATCCCGATGGGACCGTGATCGCCGCGCATTACGGTCGTCACGCCGATGATCAGTGGTCGGTGGAACAACTTCTGGACATGAATAGGTCGGGCGGAAAACAGTCGCGGTGACGATGGTTGGCCGGATCGCTGCGGCCTACCCGGGTGTGACCGTCGTCGGAGTCGCCGGACCGGATCCGATACCTGCCATGAGGCAGTTCGTCGACAAGTACAAGCTGCAAGGTTTCGGTGAACTGGCCGACGCCGATGGGGCGGTCTGGTCGCTGGTGCACGAGTTTTCGACGCTATGGTTCAACGACGCGATCAACCCTCGGGTGAAGTCCGCCGATCCGATGGCGACCGTGGAGCGGATCGCAGCGATGCTCTTCGGCGGCTGAGGTTTCGTGAGGAGTAGCGTCGGCGGGGTGACCGATTCGTCTCTCGCCAAGATCTCCCTGATCTCTCTGACCACCCTCGACGGTCAGCGCACCTCGTTGGCCGACTACGCCGACCGCGCCGTGCTGGTAGTGAACGTCGCCTCGAAATGCGGTCTGACTCCGCAATACAGTGCGCTGCAAAAGCTGGCGGAGGACTACGCGGACCGCGGGCTGACCGTCATCGGGGTGCCGTGCAACCAGTTCCTGAACCAGGAACCCGGCACCGCCGAAGAGATCCAGACCTTCTGCTCGACGACCTACGGGGTGACGTTTCCACTGTTGGCCAAGACCGAGGTCAACGGGGAAGGACGGCATCCGCTCTATGCAGAATTGACCAAAACACCTGACGCCGACGGGGAGGCCGGTGACGTTCAATGGAACTTCGAAAAGTTCCTGATAGCCCCCGGCCCAGTGGTGGCCAACCGGTTCCGCCCGCGCACCATGCCTGACGCGCCTGAGGTCATCGCCGCTATAGAGGCGGTGCTGCCGAATTAACCGGCCGGGCACTCGACGCCTATCGTCTGCCTGTATGTCACCGTCTCGACACCTGGGAGCATCACACTGATGGTGTGACTGGGCAACTGATCGTCTCGGTCTCCGGGATCTGCCAGCGCACCTGCGCCGATGTCGCCACGTTCTGCGCCCACATGGACGCCCGCGCCGTGCCGGTGTCGTTGCTGGTGGCGCCTCGACTCAACCGTGACTACCGACTCGATGCTGACCTGCGCACCGTCGAGTGGCTGGCTACCCGGCGCGCCGGTGGCGACGCGATTGTGCTGCACGGCTACGACGAAGCAGCCACCAAGAAGCGCCGCAGTGAGTTCGCCACGTTGCCCGCGCATGAGGCCAACCTGCGGCTGCTGGGCGCTGACCGGGTGCTTGATCAGGTCGGGTTGCGAACCCGGTCGTTCGCAGCACCCGGTTGGGCGGTGTCGCAAGGAACATTAACAGTGTTGCCGCGCAACGGGTTCCGGTTGCTAGTCGATCTGCACGGGATCACGGACCTGACCAGGAACACTACCGTTCGCGCGCGGGTGCTAGGTATCGGGGAAGGTTTCCTCAGCGAGCCGTGGTGGTGCCGGATGCTGGTGCGCTCCGCGGAACGCACCGCGCGTCGTGGTGGCGTGGTGCGGGTTGCGGCGGCGGCGGGTCAGCTGCGCAATCCCGGACGGCTGCAGGCGATGTTGGACGCCGTTGATCTGGCTTTGCTGCACGGATGCACGCCAAGCGTGTACTGCTGGCGGTCAGATCCCTCGGTTCGCGACGCAGCCTGACCGCACCGTCGGGGCTGAGCCGGGCTGGTGGCCGCCTGCGAGAGCGGGTACTCGGTGCATCAAGCCTCGAGTCGATCCAGTGGCACCCCGCAGCTCACACCTATGCCCTCCATCGCCTCTTCGAGCGGCACGTCGAGCGCGCTGGCCACGGTGGTCGTGTAGCGCATTAACGCAACCGAGGCCACGATCTCGACGATCTCGGCATCGGTCCATCCGAATGACCGTAGTTTGTCGGTCATCTCGTCTGTGACTCCGGCGGGACGACGGCCGACGATTCGGGCGAAGTCCACCGCGGCGTTCTCCTTATCGGTCAGACGGGGAGACGGCTTGCCCTCGATGAGTTCCACGCATTCCTGGCGGCTCCACTTCTTGCCCATCAGGGCGATCATGTGCGCCGCGGTGCAGTATTCACATTCGACCTCATAGGCGGTCACCGCGAAGAACACCCGCTTGAGCTCTTCACGGATGCTTCCCTCCATTGCCGTATTCAGGCTCAGGGTCCACAACGCATCCGTGGTCTCGGGCAAGTAGTTCAATGCCCGCTGGAGCCCGGGCACCATCTTGTAATACGCCTTGACCCGCTCGAAGACCTCGTGCGTCCGACCCTGAGCTTGGTCGGGATCGATGAGTTTGATCCGCGCCATCACTGCCTCCTTGAGTTCATCGGTTGATGTCGATCCTGTTCCGCAGCACGCGGTCCGGTCTCCACCGGACGGTCCGGGTCGGCGCCCCACTCCATCCACGAGGCGTCGTAGAGGGCGGCGTTCTCGTGTCCCATGACATGGAGTGCGAAGAGGGCGAAGGCCCCGAACACCCCTCCGCCGCAGTAGGTGATGACCCGGCGAGACGGCTCCAGCCCGACCGGCTCCCACAGCTGGGCCAGCTCGGTCGCGGGCAACAACCTATGGCTGACCGGATCAATGTGCGACGGCGCCGGCACGTTGTACGCGGTCGGTATGTGACCGGCCCGGTGGTCCCGGTAGAGACGAGCCGCACCGGTAAAGAAGACTTCGGGCAACGCGTCGACGATGCGGACGTCGTCACGGCCGATGGCGTGAGCGACTTGATCGGCGTCGACCCGGAGCTCGGGCCGGACCCGGGCGGTGAACGTCACCGGCAAAGGGTCGGGTACCTCACTATCGAGCGGGAACCCTTTCACCTGCCAGCGGGTCAGGCCGCCGTCGAGCAGCTTGACGGCGTCGTGGCCGTAGTAGCGCAGAGCCCACCACAGCCGAGCAGCCCAGGTTCCCCCATGGTCGTCGTAAACCACCACCGTGGTCTTATCGTCGATCCCGAGGCGACTCATCAGGTCCTCGAACCGCTGCGGCGATACCACCACGACCGGGTCGTCCGGATCGGCGAGGTCACCCATCACGTCCACGAACACCGCGCCGGGAATGTGGGCCTCCCGGTAGGCGTCGTGCTCGGCGGCACCTACCAGCGCTCCCCCTGAAGCGGCCCGGATGGCAAAGCGCGCATCGACCACCCGGATCGACGGATCGTCGAGATGCTGGGCGAGCCACCCGGGTGTGGCCAGGGCTTCAGGATTTCGGTAGGCCACGGTATCGGTCTGTTGGCCGGCCATCACGCTGCTCCCGCCGACGCGTGGAGACTGTCCGGTGCCGGCCGGCCCGCAGCGCCGGCATTCTCAGCCGCCATCGGTCGTCGGGCACCGAACACCGGGATCAGGCAGTTTGGACACGTTCGTCTCCAGTACATAGACGCAAGCGATGCTCGTAGGAGCTTGCAACGCTATTCGATAATTGTCAATATCTTGATATGACAGTTTCTCGGGACACGCCGCCTGCCACCGCTACGACGGCACGTGCCGCGGCGAGGACCGCGGACACCAGCTCCTATCCGCGGCTGGACGAAGCCGTGTCGCGCGCTGAGGCCGAACGGATTGCCAAGTTGTTTAAGGCCCTGGCTGACCCGACCAGGGTCCAACTCCTCGGATTGCTCAGAGCCAGACCAGGCGGGGAATGCGGCTATGACATGACCGGCCCACTCGGTATCTCCCAACCGAGCGTGAGCTACCACGTGAAGGTTCTTCACGAGGCCGGCCTGGTCACCCGGGAGCGTCGCGGAAGCTGGGTCTTCTACCGCATCTGTGAAGAACGGCTGGCCGACATCCGCCGGGTGGCGGGGCCGATCTCACCGGACATCACTGCCTGACAAGGCCGGGTCCAAGCAGCCCAGCCACGACCAGACGGCGTTCAATCCCTCAGAACGTGACCGTGCTCTCCTCGGGCAGCACCTGAAAGTCGGTGTCGGTCATCTCGGCGAGCCGGCCGTGGTAGATGCCGCGGGCGTCGGGGGCGATGATGCCCTGGTGGATGGGCACCGCACGCGTGGGCGCCACCGCGCGCAGATAGTCGACGGCCTCGGCGATCTTCATCCACGGCGCCGCCGCCGGGGTGGCCAGCACGTCGACCGGTTCGTCCGGGACGAACAGCGCGTCGCCGGGATGCATGAATCGGGCCGGGTGCGCGTCGTCGCCGACCAGGTACGAGATGTTGTCGATCACCGGGATCTCCGGGTGGATCACCGCGTGTCGCCCTCCCATGCCCCGCACCGTCAGCCCGTCGATCGTGAACTGGTCACCGACCCGGACCGCTCGCCACGGCGCTCCTAGCTGGGCGGCGGTCTGCGGATCGGCGTAGAGCGCCGCTCCTGGATTGGCCGCGATCAGCGCCGGAAGGCGCGCGACGTCCACGTGGTCGGGATGCTGATGGGTGATCAGGATAGCGGCCAGGCCGGTGATGCCCTCGAAACCGTGCGCGAAGATGCCCGGGTCGAACAGCACGGCGGTGTGATCGAATTCGGCACGCAGGCAGGAATGACCGAAATGCGTCAGTTTCATGTCTACGATTGTGCCCTCGAAGGGGGTGTGCGGGATGCGGGCAAGCCGGGCGGGCATGGCGGCGGTGCTGATCGTCGCCGAGCTAGCGGGTGCGCCCGTACGCGCCGAACCCGAGACCTGTCCCACGTTGTGTGACCAGATCCCCAATTCCGCCTGGATCGATTCCGCGACTGTGCCGTTGAACTCGGTGTACCGCTGGCCGGCACTGGCGAGCGTGGTCGCGCAGTTGGCCGGCGCACCACGATCGACGCCGCGGTTCAGGTTCGAGCAGCTGTGCGCCACCTCGCCGGTGCCGGCGGACCCCCGAGAGTATGCGGTCGCCGCGCGGGCTGACGTGGCCAAACCGGAAGGCCAATGGCAGTTGCAGGCTCAGATCCTGCACTGGCGCGGTGACACGTGGCGCGGCGGCCAGCTGGCCGCGTCGGTTTTCGACACCGCCCGTGGTGCACTGCGCGATTGTCAGCGTGGGGCACCGCTGCTGTCGCCGTCGCTCACTACCGACGAGCCCGACCGGCTGGCCGCGGTGATCAGCGGGCCGGTGATCGTCCACACCTACCTGGTGGCGCACCTGCCGAGCAGTACCGTCAGTGAGCTAACCCTGTGGTCGGCGGCGCCGCCGGAGGTGCCGTGGCCGCTGGCACCGGACGACGGCGCGGTGCTCGACGCGCTGACCGCACCGCTCTGCGTCGCCTACATCGGGTCGTGCCAACGGTAGAGTCGACGCCGAGCAGGCAGGTGTCGAGGAGGCTTGAGGAGAAGAGCCCTTGCCCCGGGTGGTTGTACATGTGATGCCCAAAGCCGAGATTCTCGATCCGCAGGGTCAGGCGATCGTCGGCGCGTTGACCAGGCTCGGGCACGTCGGTGTCTCGGATGTTCGGCAGGGCAAGCGATTTGAGATTGAGGTCGATGATTCGGTTGATGATTCTGAGCTGGCCGAGATTGCCGAGTCGTTGCTGGCCAACACGGTGATCGAAGACTGGACAGTCAGTCGGGAGGATCAGTGACGACCGGGCGGATCGGTGTCATCACCTTTCCCGGGACGCTCGACGACGTCGACGCCGCCCGAGCCGTGCGCTGTGTCGGGGCGCAGGCCGTCAGTCTCTGGCACGGCGACGCCGACCTGAAGGGTGTCGACGCGGTGGTGGTACCGGGCGGCTTCTCTTACGGCGATTACCTGCGCGCCGGGGCGATCGCCCGGTTCGCCCCGGTGATGAGCCAACTCATCGAGGCCGCAGGTCGCGGGCTACCGGTTCTGGGCATTTGCAACGGTTTTCAGGTGCTGTGTGAAGCCGGGCTGCTGCCGGGTGCGCTCACCCGCAACGCCGGGCTGCATTTCGTCTGCCGCGACGTATGGCTGCGGGTGGTATCGAACGCTACGGCGTGGACCTCGCGGTTCCAGCCGGGCGCGGAGCTGCTGGTGCCGTTGAAGTCCGGTGAGGGACGCTACGTGGCGTCCGAGCGGGTGCTCGACGAGTTGGAGGGCGAGGGCCGGGTGGTTTTCCGCTACCTCGACGACGTCAACGGCTCGATGCGTGGCATCGCCGGGATCAGCTCGGCCGACGGTCGCATCGTCGGCCTGATGCCGCACCCCGAGCACGCTGTCGAAGCGCTGACCGGCCCGTCCGACGACGGGTTGGGTCTGTTCTACTCCGCGCTGGACACCCTGCTCAGGTTGTGATGGCTGCGGTGTCCGCTCAGACCGGATACAAGGCAGCGAGATTGACCACAATGGCCGCATCCCCGAACGATTGGGCGCCTCCATCACATGGCCGTGCACCAGCACCACTATGCGCTGAGCGTGACCGAGGCCTCGGCGGTGTGGCATAGAAACGTCAGCGTCTCCTGCAGGTACAGCCGCACGGTGTCGGCGTCGTGGGCGGTATAGCCGATCGAGACGTCGGTGCCCAACTGCAGGTCGAAGTCGCCGCCGCGGGTGGTCAGCACGAACGCGCCGTCGACGGCCGGCGCCCAGATGATGTCGCCGTCGCCGACGAGACGGCGCAGGTGCTCGCGAATCGGATAGCCATGCTGGGTGGTTTCGCTGACCTTCGTGTAGACGTCGGCCGACAGCAGCACCGAATACGGCCCGTCGATACCGGCCAGCCGCAGCGCCGACAGCGCCTGGCTGACCACGTCAGGAATGTCGCGGGCATCGTCGGGCAGAGTCAACGGCGGGTTCGAGCTGGCGCTGCGGATACCCTCGATCGACGCGGTGGCGTAACCCTCGAAGATCGCCCGATCCTCGGCGAACGCCAGCTTCTTCGCCGCGTCTTTGACCGGATCCCAGTCGGCGTCCTGCGAACCGCGTTCTACGTCGTCGATCTCGGTC
>NZ_JBYCLE010000186.1:0-1092 GCF_057473765.1 Mycobacterium sp. TH-M106
GAAACCCTCCCACCGCCGCATCTCGACTACGGCCAACCCCGCATCAACCGATACCACCACCCCGAAAAACTCCTCCACCACGAAGATGGAGACGACGGCGGCGACCAGGACGACGATGACCCGTAGCTTGCGGATCGACCGACCCCAGAACCGGTTAGCCTGCGCCTAACCCGGGAGAGCCGGTGTGCCCGCCATGAGGCAGGATATGGATGCCCTAGATTGCGATCGGTGGGTGGTCACCCACGATGGCACTCTCACGGAGCAACCCCAGGAGCCTCATGACGGAGCCGACGAATGTCGACCGGCCGCCCGGCCGGTCCAAGTACGCGCGGGTGCTGCTCAAGCTCGGCGGGGAGATGTTCGGCGGCGGGCAGGTCGGGCTGGACCCCGACGTCGTGGCCCAGGTGGCCCGCCAGATCGCCGAAGTGGTGCGCGAGGGCGTACAGGTTGCTGTGGTGATCGGCGGCGGCAACTTCTTTCGCGGGGCGCAGCTGGAGCAGCGGGGCATGGAGCGGATGCGCTCGGATTACATGGGGATGCTCGGGACCGTGATGAACAGTCTTGCGCTGCAAGACTTCCTGGAGAAGGAAGGTATCGACACCCGGGTCCAGACCGCGATAACGATGGGGCAAGTGGCTGAGCCGTACATTCCGCTGCGGGCACGCCGGCACCTGGAGAAGGGCCGAGTGGTGATCTTCGGCGCCGGCATGGGACTGCCGTACTTCTCCACTGACACCACCGCGGCCCAACGTGCGCTGGAGATCGGTGCCCAGGTGGTGCTGATGGCCAAGGCGGTCGACGGAGTGTTCGCCGAGGATCCACGGGTCAACCCGGACGCCGAGCTGCTCACCGCGATCAGCCACCGTGAAGTCATCGACCGTGGCCTGCAGGTGGCCGACGCCACCGCATTCAGCCTGTGCATGGACAATGGCATGCCGATCCTGGTGTTCAACTTGTTGGCCGATGGAAACATCGCGCGGGCGGTCGCCGGTGAAAAGATCGGAACGCTGGTCACCACCTGACGGGAGGATGGCGTGATTGACGAGGCTCTCTTCGACGCCGAAGAGAAGATGGAGAAGGCCGTGGCGGTGG
>NZ_JBYCLE010000187.1:0-37210 GCF_057473765.1 Mycobacterium sp. TH-M106
CCATGTCATGGTAAAAAGGCAACCACGAAACAATTGTCGTATTTGGCGGGACTTCAACGTGGGAGTCCGCGAAAAAACCACGCATCAGCTGCTCGAAATTCACCTGAAGGTTGCGGTGCGAGACCATGACCCCGGTCGGCAGTCGGGTTGAACCTGAACTGTACTGCAGATAGGCCGTGCTGGGCAAATCCCCTGTCCGAATACGTGTTCCGCCATCGGCATCCAGGTTCATCGAGTCGATTTCGACGATCTTGGGAACAGCGTCCAGGCGTGCTTGACTAACATGTTCGGCAATATCTTCTGCGACCGCCGACGTGGTGAGAACAATCGAGGGCGACGTATCGGCAAGGACTGCACTGACCCGCTCATGACTCGAACCGCGGTGCGGCAGCGGGAGCGGAACTGCGATCAGCCCAGCCTGCAGAGATCCCAGGAACGCCGCAATGTAATCAAGGGAC
The DNA here is from genome assembly GCF_057473765.1 of Mycobacterium sp. TH-M106. Classification (NCBI taxonomy): domain Bacteria; kingdom Bacillati; phylum Actinomycetota; class Actinomycetes; order Mycobacteriales; family Mycobacteriaceae; genus Mycobacterium; species Mycobacterium sp. TH-M106. Next base: position 459 of record NZ_JBYCLE010000187.1, read on the forward strand.
TGGGGAGCCAGGATCACCGCCCTGTCTCCGACCGACCCGTGGGAGCTGAGCTCGCGTGCCACATTCAGTGTTCGCCGAGACAACTGCGACCACGTGAGACGCTGGGGGACACCCGCCCAGTCGTGCTCGTAATTGGTGAAAGTGAACGCTACGTCATGGGGGCGGAGGCTGGCACGTCCGTGCAGCATCGAGAGAATAGCGGGCTGGGACGTCGAGTTCACATTGCGTCCGTACTCAATATGTCAACTCCGTCGGCTCGCCGTCGACGTCAGCCCTTGCCCTGAGACAACGCCGACATGGCACCCGAGAGGATCTGTGAAAGTGGGTCAGCGCCGGCGCCGAAAGGAACCTGGGTGGCCGGTACGGGGACGGCCGCGGGATCGTAGCCGTTCACCGGATCCACTTGGATCGGTGCGGTCAGCGGATCGTCGTTCCGCGAATAGCCCGCGTTGACGCGAGGCGTCAGCACCGCGTCAAGCTGATTCAGCGTGTCCTCGTCAATCCCGAGGTAAGCCAACGGCATGACGAGCGGAAGGTGTTTTTCCGGGATCAAATACGTCGTTGTTGTCGCACCCTTGGAGTTCACCGTCGACCTGATGTTCTGCGGCGGCACCATGCTCGGGTTGGTGAAGGCAATCGCGGTATGGCCAGTAGCGAAGCCCATGAGCGTGTTCGCAAGGGCGAGGAGATTGTCCGGCCGGTCGGGAAAGTCGGCGATCGCGTCGTAGGCGGAGACGAAAACTTTGGTGTCGTATTGGCTCTCCACCGGAGGCTGCATCCGGTAGTCGAGGGCTGGAACAACGGACCCGACCGGGAACATGGCGGTCAGAAAACTCTGACCGAAGGCATGACGCGCAGTAGGGCCGCCAAATGTGGCGAAGTTCAGCTTGTCCGGCGGTGGAGCGGTTGGATCGTCTGCCAGCCGAGCCTGCACGGCGTCTACCACGAACGCACCCTCAGATAAGCCGATCGCGGTACCGGGGCCACCGTTGCGTATCGCTGAATCGAGGCTATCCGCTCCCGCAGCGACCGACTCGCCCACGCTGGGGCCGTCCGCACCGAGACCAGGGACGAGCTCGTTGAGCCGGCCTATGCCGGGGAACAGCCGTTCCAAGACATGGCCCTGAACCTGCCCTGCGGGATAGCCAACCATTTGTCGCCTCAGGCCGGGGAACCATTCATCACCCTCGCGGCGTACGTACTCGTCGTAGGGGATACCCAGAACGCGAGCGCCTCCGAGCGCGTATGCTGTTCCGCCGGTTGACGTTCCGGAGGTTGGTGGGGTTGTCGGGGTTGGTGCCCCGCCAGCCGGCGTGTCATCGGCTGCTGTGACCCCAATGCCGAAGCATCCGGTGGCGCCGACAGCTAGCAGCACGGCAACTCCTGCGAGGGCTGTCTTCATCGCTACCCCTGACCTCTCGGCATCGTCCTGTAGTTTCACATACATCGAAGGTTCACGCTAACCGGGTTCTGGCCCGGCTCGGCCGACCGGCGACCACGACCGCCGCAATCCCGGTCATGACGGCCACCAGTTCGCCCGCCCGGCCAGCGCGGCGATGGCGGGTACCGTCATGGTGCGCACCAAGAAGGTATCCAGCAAGATTCCGACACCGATCACGAAACCGCCCTGGACCACGGTGCCGATGCTCGAGAACAGCAGACCGAACATCGAGGCGGCGAAGATCACGCCCGCCGCGGTGATCACACCGCCGGTCGAACTCAGGGTGCGAATGACGCCGTAGCGCATGCTGTGCGGCGACTCATCACGCATTCGCGAGGCGAGCAGCATGTTGTAATCGGCTCCCACCGCGACCAACACCACGAATGCCAGTGGGGGCACGCTCCAATGCAACTGCTGGCCGAATGCGAGTTGAAATACCAGCACACCAATGCCTAACGCCGACAAATACGAGACCACAACGGAAGCAACCAGATACAGCGGCGCGACAACCGCACGCAACAGGGCAACCAAGGTCAGTAGCACGACGACGAGGGTCACGGCGATAATGAACCGGATGTCGTGTTCGTAATAGTCGCGGGTGTCTCGCAGACTCACGGTGTATCCCGCCGTCGATACGGTGGCATCCGCCAATTGGGTGTTCGGTTGGGCTCCCCGAGCGGCCGCAGTGATTGCGCCGACCTGATCCATGGCTTCGGTGCTGAACGGATTGAGTTTGGTTTGGACCACGTACCGCACCGAGTGGCCGTCGGGAGAAATGAACATCTTTGCGGCCTGCTTGAACTCCGCTAAGTGCAACAGCGGGGCTGGGATATTGAACCCGGCCATCGCCGGTTGTGCCGCGTCATGCTGCATCGTCAGCAGAAATGCCGATGACTCACCGAGCCCGGCACCCATCTGTTTGACTTGGTCGACGAGTTGTGCCACCGCGTCAGCCACCTGCCGGCTCCCATCGGCGAACCGGTCTGCGCCAGCTTGCAGGCGGGTCAGGTTCTTCTTCAGTCCACCGGGTTGGTCCAGCCCCATGGAATGCATCACCGCGGTGAAGTTCGCGAATGTGCGACGCACTCGGTCTATCGATGCGTTCAGGCTCTGTTTGTCCGGAAACGACTGTAGTTGTCCCGCCAAGTCGCTGATCGCCTCGAGGTCTGCTTGCGCGCGCGGATCGACCAATCGTTCGAACTCCCAGCGCGTGGCGCTGCAGGACGCATCGGTATCGCAGATCGGGTTGGCCTGCAACGCGGTCAGCACCGGACCTATCCAGGCGAACATGTCCTTGCCGGCTGAAAAATTCCAGCCCATGGCATTGCTGAGTGAGTTGACGTGGTCGATGAGCTTGGCTATGGTGTCGACCTCTTTGACCAGGGTGTCGCCGCTGTACTGATTCTTCATCGATGAGAAGGAGTCGATCAGGCTCTGGGCACTGCCGGCGAGTCGACTGACCTGTCCGCGCACATCGCGGAGGCTGGTGGCCAGCGTGTCGGCCCCGCTGGTCAGCCGGTTCAGTTCATCGGTGTGGTCGTTGATCAGGGTGGACCCATCGGCCAGAAAAGCACCGATAGCGCCCGCCTGATATGTGGCTCTAAATTCTTCCGGCACAACCCCAGCGGGACGGGTGATCCCGCTGACTGCAGCGATATTCGGTAACTGGCTGACCCGTTGCGCCATTTGCTCCAAGTCTGCAAGGGCCTGCGCCGTACGCAGGTCATTCGGTGATTGGACGAGGATGTACTCCGGAATCAATTGATTTACCGCGAAATGGCGGTCCAGCGCGGCGTACCCGACGGAACTCGGCGCCGAAGACCGCAGCGCGTTGCGGTCGTCGTAGTTATAGTGCACGAAGCCGGCGCAGCCGGCCAGGATGATCAGCACAAGCATGCTGGCAGCCAGATGGGCCCTTGGTCGGCGCACAATGCGTATGCCCGAACGTCGCCAGAAACGAGCGGTCAGTTCGCGCCGTGGCTTGACCCAGCCGCGTCGCCCGGCCAGCACCACAATCGCCGGCAGCAACGTCACGGCGGCAAGGAATGCGACGCCGATCCCGATCGCCGACGACGTTCCCACCGTCTTGAACACCCCCATTCGGGCGAAGCTTATAACGAGAAAGGTGATTCCGACGGTGGCGGCGGATGCAGCGATCACTTTTCCGATCGAGATCATTGCCCCCTTGACCGCCTGATCACAATCCGCGCCCGACCGCAGCTGGTCGTGATAGCGGCTGATGAGAAACACCGCGTAATCCGTTCCGGCGCCCGCCATGATCGCGCTCAGAAACACGATGGACTGGTTCGAGACGCCCGACCCGCTGAGTTGGGAGTATCCAGCCACGGCCGCCTGTGCGATCACCAGAGATATCCCGATCGATATCAACGGCAGCACCATGGTGATCACGCTGCGGTAAACCACCAGCAGGACGATGAGCACCAGAATGGCGATCGCCAGCTCGATCGGCAGCCGATCGTGATCGCCGGCGACCGTCAGGTCGGCGACGGTTGCCGCGGGGCCGGCGAGGTTTGTCGTCAAAGTCGTTCCGGCCACTGCGTTTTTGACGATTCCGCCGATCTGTTTGAAAGCGGCGTAGGCCTGCGGCGTGCCCAACTCGCCCGCAACGCCGACCGGCAGTACCCAGGCTTTGTTGTCCTTGCTGGTCACCTCCGGACGCAGGGGCGGCGTACTGACGAAATCCTGCAGCATCACGACGTCTCGGGTGTCCTGGCGCAGCGCGTCGACCAGTTTGCGGTATGTGGCCTCGTCGGCGGGACCAAGCCCCTTGTCGTCGGTGAGGACCACCGCCAGGAGGTCTTCTGAGCCCGATTCGTCAAACGCCTCGGCCATCTTTTGCGCAGTGACGTTCGACGGTGCATCGCTGGGCAAGATAGTGAGCGGGTGCTTCTGGGCCGTCTCGACCAGGGATGGGAACATCAGGGGCAGTGCCATCGCAATCGCGACCCAAATGCCTACCACGAGCCGGGGCCACCGCACCACAAAATCGGCTAGCCGTCGCATATCGAGCAGCCCCACACTATGCGACGCGTCCCCAGTGCCCGCTGTCAGCGACCCGCGCGCACACGGCCCTCACCGCCTCCATATAGCGGGAAACCGATTTCTGAGCGACCGGGTTATCGGGATGCATGATCGCCATGACCGTGCCCTCCCCGTATCGAAATGTGTAGATGGTCAGTTGATAGGAATACCGGCCGTCGGGATAGATCCCTATATTGTTCGCAAGTCCCATGTCAGCTGCCGCAAGAATGGCGTTCAGCGGCGCGGCTCCGCCATGCAAGAAATTCGACACCGGAAAGTTCGGTCGTGGCCAGCTCAACCACGGCGCTAACTCCAATACGCGGTAATACGGTATCTTCGCCATGTCCAGACCTGAATCGAACGAAGTCTGCGCTGCCCATGCAGCAGCTCCGAAAGAGGCCGCACCTATTGGCACGGTGATCGGGATCAAGCCGGTAAACCAGCCCTGTGTCATAAAGCTGTCCGAGGCGGTGCGGGAATCTCTCGGAGTGAGTCCGTAATACGTGAGAGCACCTGTAAACTCATGTTCCACCAGAGCAAGGCAGGCGAACAAACCACCGACGAAGCGTGCGCCCGCCGCCATGCAGGCTGATTCGAACCGCTCTGTCTGAGCCGCGTCCATCAGGAGTTCGGAGGCCATGTCACTGCTGGTCGAGTCGGACGGGTTACCCAGGGGGAGCGGGAACTCAGGAAAGCCACCATTGTTGTTTTCGGCGAAGTCAATCCATTTGCGTACTCCAGGAGAATCGACGGTTAGCGCCGACGTGTACTCGCGCTCGCGGGCACAGAAATCGTCAAAGCTGCCGGCATCGGGAAACGTAAGAGGTGCACCGCCTGCGCTCAACGCCGAATACATTCCGTTGGCTTCCAACATCGTCGTGCCGATCAACGTTGCATCCCCGTGGATATGATCCATGGCGGCGAAGAACGTAAAGTCGCTCTCATGTTGGATGATCCCGAAGGTGAAGCAACCCCACTCCAGCGGACTCGGTATCGTCACGACGTGGGCGCGTATTTCCTCAACCGTCATGGTGCCGTGATCGATAGGTTCGAATTCGATAGCGGCCGGATCATCGATCGCATGCCTTATGAACTCACCAGTGTCAGTATGTTCGAACCAACTGCGGAATGTGTCATGCCGACGCAGGTATGCGTTAACTGCGTGATCCATCGCGGAGATATCACACTGGCCGGGCACATCGCAACTAGCGATGATCTGGCGGGAGAAGTTCTGACCCGTTGCTGTCCGTTCGCAAAAGTTACGAAGATGTTGGCCCTGCATGTAACTGACCGGCACCGAACTGACCGGCGCCTGCCGAGCCTTCTCGACAGCCACAGCCGTCGGGTGCCAGGAGATGACTGAGCCTGCGGCCAACGTCCATTCATCGAGTGAGCCGACCGTAATTGCCCCGATGCGCAAACCTTCTGCCTCCTCGTTCCGCCTCCTCGGCTTGAACGGCTCCGGCCGCGCCGGTAGCCAGGTCAGGATAACCCGCTCGGCCGTCGCACCGCGCGAGTGTGCCCAATGCAACAGCTCGCCGATCTGGTGGCCGGCACCTCGGCGTGAGAACCAGCGGCCCGGTGACTCTACCTGCGATAGCTTGCTCATTCCGACCCTGCCCTTGCAATACTGGCCGCCGGCAGGCACTCTAGTCGTGCAATCGGGCCGCCCATGGGGATAGAACGTAGGCCGACAACCGTCCTGGCAACAGGTTCTTTGGTGTCGGTGCGGCCCTCGCAATACCGGCCGGCGGCCACGGTGCTGTGGCGCGACCGGTCCGCCCGCGTGGATCTTGACCGGCCGAGGCAGGGAGAACGACACATGGCAGCCCTTGAGGATCTGAGTCAGCCGTCACCGGGTTTTGCGGTGGTCGGCTACGCGGCGCGTTTTCCGGGTGCCACAGATGCAAAAGAATTCTGGCAAATGCTGTGCCAGGGGCGCGATGCCATCTCGGAGGTGCCCCAAAACCGTTGGAATGCCGACGAGTTCTTCGACCCGGAGCCCGGTACGCCCGGAAAGGTCGTGACCCGTCGGGCGGGTTTCGTCGACGATGTAACGGGGTTCGACGCACCGTTCTTCGGCATGTCGACGCGCGAGGTCAGGTTGATGGACCCGCAGCATCGGCTGCTGCTGGAGACCGCGTGGCGGGCGGTGGAGCATTCAGGTACCGCGCCAACGGATTTGGCTAACACCAATACCGGCGTGTTCGTCGGTTTGGCCACCCACGACTACCTGGGGATGCTGTCCGACGATCTGACTTATCCCGAGATCGAAGCCTACTTGGCAATCGGTACGTCGAATGCCGCAGCCGCGGGCCGGATCAGCTACCGGTTGGGGCTGCAGGGTCCGTCGGTCGCCGTCGACACCGCGTGCAGCTCGTCGTTGGTGGCCATCCATCAGGCGTGCCAAGCGCTGCGGCTGGGCGAATGTAACCTCGCGTTAGCCGGGGGCGCGAACGTCCTACTCACCCCGGCGACCATGATCACGTTCTCGCAGGCCCACATGCTCGCTCCCGACGGCCGATGCAAGACGTTCGATGCTGCCGCAGACGGCTATGTGCGCGGCGAAGGTTGCGGCGTCATTGTCATCAAGCGGCTTGCAGACGCGATCCGCGACGGCGACCGGATTCGGGCTGTCATCCGGGGCAGCGCGATCAACCAGGATGGCGCATCCGGTGGCTTAACGGTGCCGAACGGTGTTGCCCAAGAACGGGTTATCGCCGATGCACTGAAAAGGAGCGGTATCGCGCCCAGCGACGTCGGATACCTGGAGGCACATGGGACCGGAACCTCATTGGGCGATCCGATCGAGGCGCAGGCCGCGGGTGCGGTGTTCGGCGCAGGGCGTGATCCGAGGCAGCCGCTGTTGATCGGCTCGGTGAAGACGAACATCGGGCATTTGGAAGCAGCCGCGGGGATTGCGGGTGTCATCAAGGTCGTCCTCTCCCTTGAGCACGGGATACTGCCGCAACACTTGCACTTCCACAATCCGTCGCCCCACATTGCCTGGGACCGGCTTGCCGTGCAGGTTGTGCAGGAGGCCACCGCCTGGGAACGCAACGGCCGGCCCCGCATTGCGGGAGTCAGCTCGTTCGGGTTCGCCGGGACTAACGCGCACGTCATTCTCGAGGAAGCGCCCGACGATGTCAGTCAGGCCGTGGTGGTCCCGAGTCCAGCTGAGGCGCCTGAGGGCCGACGGTTCAGCATCCTTCCGCTATCGGCGCGGACGCCCACCGCACTGCTGCAGATCGCCGATCAATACCGCACCTGGTTGAGTGCACACCCGAAAGCCACCATGGCGGACGTGTGCTTTACCGCCGGCGTGGGGCGAGCACACTTCGAGCACCGAGCCGCGCTGGTGGTCAACTCGAAGGAGTCCGCTGCTGAGCTGCTCGGTGCGCTCGCCGACGGCCGCCCGGCACCCGGTCTGGTGCGCGGAATATCCGATGACACGCCGAAAACAGCGTGGCTGTTCACCGGTCAGGGCAGCCAGTACCCGGGCATGGCCCGGGAACTATTCGACACTGAACCCGTGTTCACCGAGGCAGTGACCCGCTGCGCGGAAGTGGTATCCGGTGTGCTCGACAGACCATTGTTGGACGTCATTTTCGATGCGGACAACCCGGATAGCGAAGAGAGCCTGCGGCAGACCACCTACGCCCAGCCCGCCTTGTTCGCAGTGGAGATGGGCTTGGCCCAGCTCTGGCAGTCGTGGGGTTTCGCCCCTGATGTCGTGCTGGGGCACAGCGTAGGCCAGTATTCGGCGGCCTGCGTCGCCGGCGTTTTCAGCCTCGAAGACGGGGCGCTGCTGACGGCCGAACGCGGACGGCTCTTCGGCAGCTTGCCTGCGGGCGGTCGGATGGTCGCGGTGTTCACCGCCGCCCAGCGTGTCGAGCGCCTGACCGACGAGTTCCCACGTCTGTCGGTTGGTGCCTACAACGGTGCCAACACCGTACTGTCGGGGCCCGCACAGGATCTGGAACAAGCAGTGGCCGGGTTGAACGCCGACGGTGTCCGCTGTGATTGGCTAGATACCAGCCATGCGTTCCACTCGGTGCTGCTGGACCCAATTCTCGACGAGTTCGAGTCGTACGCAGATCAGTTCCATTACGCCTCGCCACAAAGGCTTTTGGTGTGCAACCGCACCGGCTCCCCGATCGGCAGGACTACGAAGCTGGACGGCAACTACTGGCGTCGCCACGCACGGCAACCGGTGGAATTCGCTAAAAGCGTTCGCACCCTTGCAGATTTGGGTTGCAAGGTGTTGCTCGAGATCGGCCCACAACCGGTGCTCACCGCTACAGCTCTTCGCGCATGGCCCGACCGGGGCACTGCACCGCGGGCGATCGCATCGCTGCGTCGAAACACCGCCGACCACCGCCAGATCACCGAGGCCCTCGCTGACGTGTACGTCCTGGGCCACCTACCCAATTTTGATGCTCTCCGGCCTACACACGCACGAAAGCTCGACCTGCCCACCTATCCGTTCGAGCATCGCCCGTACTGGTATCGAGACAATCGGGAACTTCCCAACCAACAACAGCACATCGCCGCGGGCACTGAAGTCGTCCGTCTTCTCGAGGACGGCCGGATCGAGGAACTGGCGGTCTTACTTGACGGTGCGAGCCCTGGTCGTCAGACTCGCCATGTTCTGACGAAACTTGCTGCACAACACAACCAGCAGCGCAAAGTTCAGTCGATCACGGACACGCGTTACGAGGTTCGATGGGAGAGATCCACCGCGACAGACTCGGCTACAGAAGCCGGCGAAAGATCTGCATGGCTCCTCGTCGGCGACAACACCGATGCGGTTCAGCCGCTGGTCAAGACCCTGACCGCGCGCGGGCACCAGTATCGGATTTTCGGGTTGCCGACGTCCGATGCGGACGAGGAACAGCTCCAGGCCACGCTGCGTGCCGCGGTAGCAGACGAACCGGAGTTACGTGTCCTGCATGTCGCGGCCCTCGGTTCTGACACCGCGCCGTCGATGCGGTCGCTGCTGCGGATGCAACACCGAGTCTTGGGCGGAACCCGACGGCTCATCCGCGCCGCGGTCGCCGCCGAGCTGCGCAGACCGATCTGGGTGGTCACCCGCTGCGCACAACAAGTCACCGACGCCGACGCCGTTTCACCGGACCAGAGTTGCCTGTGGGGATTCGCCCGGGCCGCCTCGCTGGAGCATCCCCAAGTCTGGGGCGGACTGGCAGATCTGGGCGAAGGCACGGCCGACGAATGGTCACGGTTGATCGACCAGGTGGCGGCGGAACCACGCAGCGAAGATCAGATAGCGCTGCGCTATCAAGCGATTTACCTGCCCCGGCTGGTTCGACGGGCCAGTCAGCCGAGCGCGACACCGCTGGCGCTGCGCGATGACGCAACGTATTTGGTGACCGGAGGACTGGGGGCGGTAGGGCTGGAGATCGCCGGATACCTGGCCGCCCACGGCGCCCGGCATCTCGTGCTGACCAGCCGGCGCTCGCCCGGCGACACGGTGCAACAGCGCATCGCCGCGTTGAGCGAACAGCACCATTGCCAGTTACGGGTTCTGACAGCCGATATCGCCGATGCACACGACGTCGCCCGCCTGTTGGCTGCCGTGCAGGCCGAACTACCGCCGTTGGCCGGCATAGTCCATGCCGCAGGCGAGATCGGTAACACCCCGCTGAGCACCCTGGACGATGCCGAAGTGGATCGTGTCTTCGCCGGGAAAGTCTGGGGTGCCTGGCATTTGAGCGAAGCAGCGGGCGAACTGCAGCTGGATTTCTTCCTCAGCACCTCCTCGATCGCCTCAGTTTGGGGAGGATTCGGCCAGACCGCCTATAGCGCGGCTAACGCCTTCCTCGACGGTTTGACTTGGCGGCTGCGCGAGCAGGGCGTTCCGGCGATCAGCGTCAATTTCGGTCCGTGGACTATGGGCATGGCCGACGAGGAGGCTCGTACGCGGTTAGTTAAGCGCGGGATCCGAACATTGTCACCGGCTGATGCTCTGGCCGGTGTGGCCGATCTCATCACGGCTTCCGCGCAGAGCGCAGCACCAGGCCCCGCACAAGGAATAGTGGCCCGGATCGACTGGGCTCGCTTCCTGCCGCTCTACCAGCAAGCGGGCCGGCGCTCATTCCTGGCGGAGGTGGAGCGAGAGGTGCCCGATGTGGTGCCGGCACCAACGGCATCCGGGAAGACCGAGCTGGTCGAGCGGCTCGCAGGCGCTCCGGTGCAGCAGCGCAGGAAGCTTCTGGCGGACTATCTTCGTGACGCGGTAGCGGAGGTGACGCGCGTCGATCCCGCAGAAATCCGTGAGGATGCCGGATTCTTCGACCTCGGCATGGATTCGCTGATGGCCGTCGAATTGCGGCGCCGCATCGAGCAAGGTGTGGGTACCGAGATACCGGCAACCCTGGCGATGGATTACCCACGTTTGTCCGATGTGGTGGATTACCTGATCGGCGATGTGCTCGAGCTCGGCGAGCAGGCAGCCGCCAAGTCAGGGCCTACACCGGCCTCAGCAGTGACTACACGCACCGATGAGCCGATTGCGATCGTCGCGGTGTCATGCCGTTTCCCCGGCGCGCCCGACCCAGAAGCTTTTTGGGAGGTGTTGTCCGGCGGTGTCGATGCGATCCGGGAAGTCCCGGAAGACCGTTTCGACATCGACGAGTTCTACGATCCGGATCCAGAGACTCCGGGCAAGATCTATAGCCGCTTCGGGGGCTTCCTCGAAGGAGTCGACGGATTCGATCCGGAATTCTTCGGTATCTCCCCGCGTGAGGCGGTGTGGATCGAGCCCCAGCAGCGGCTGGTGCTCGAAACTGCTTGGGAGGGTTTAGAAAGAGCTGGGTACGCGCCGTCCGCGTTGCGCGGCAGCAGAACCGGTGTCTTCGTGGGGGTGGCGGCCAACGAGTATGCGCATCTGCTGTCGTCGGAGTCGGTGGACAAAATCGAGCCCCACTTCATCACCGGCAATGCGCTCAATGCCATTTCCGGCCGAGTTGCCTTCGCGCTCGGTCTCGAAGGTCCGGCAGTGGCGGTCGATACCGCATGCAGCTCGTCGTTGGTGGCCGTGCACCAGGCCTGCCAGGCACTACACTCCGGTGACTGCGATCTGGCGTTGGCCGGCGGTGTGAACGTCTTGCTGAGTCCAGTCACCGTCATCGCCGCCTCACGTGCCAGGATGCTTTCCCCCGTCGGCCAATGCAAGACCTTCGACGCCTCCGCCGACGGCTACGTGCGCAGTGAAGGCTGCGGGATTCTGGTGCTCAAGAGGCTAAGCGATGCGGTGCGCGACGGCGACCGGGTTGCCGCGGTCATCCCGGGTAGCGCCGTCAACCAAGACGGTGCCTCCAGTGGTTTGACGGTGCCCAACGGTGGTGCACAGCAACGGCTTATCGGCGCAGCACTGGCTCGCGCCGGTTTGGCCGGCGGAGACGTCGACTACCTTGAGGCGCACGGGACGGGTACCCCGCTGGGTGATCCGATCGAGGTGCAGGCAGCCGCCGCCGTTTATGGGACGGGCCGCGACGCGGACCGGCCACTGCTGATGGGATCGGTGAAGACCAACATCGGTCATCTCGAGTCGGCTTCGGGGGCAGCCGGACTGATCAAAGTCGTATTGTCGCTGCAGCACGGAGCGCTGCCGCCAAGCCTGCACTTTGACAAACCGTCACCACACATCCCGTGGGACTCGTTGCCGGTTCGGGTCGTGGACACGGTGATCCCGTGGCAGGCCAACGGCAGGCCGCGGCGCGCCGGCGTAAGCTCCTTCGGGTTCACCGGCACGAACGCACACGTGCTGATCGAGGATGCTCCGGCCCAACCGGCAGACGACGCCCCGGTGGCGCCGCAGCCGAACGGTCCAGAGGCGTCGGTCAACGTGCTGGCGCTGTCGGCGCGGTCACCGAAGGCGCTGGTGGCGTTGGCGCAGCGTTATGGGTCCTGGTTGAACACCCACCCGGAGGTCGACATCGCCGACGTGTGCCTGACGGCTGGGGTGGGGCGTTCGCATTTCGAACACCGGGCCGCGCTCGTCGTGGACTCGGTACAGTCCGCAGCTGAGGGTTTGGCCGAGTTGACCGAGAACCGGCTGCGCCCAGGTGTGCTGCGTGGCGAGTGCGCCGACCGGCCTACGACAGCATGGCTGTTCACCGGGCAGGGCAGCCAGTATCCGGGCATGGCGCGCGAACTGTTCCAGGCAGAGCCGGTTTTCGCAGAAACGGTGGCACGTTGCGCGGACGCAGTCGCTGAGATACTGCCGCGCCCGTTGCTGGAGGTGCTGTTCACCACCGACAGGAGCACCGGCGGCGAGGGCGCGACCGGGGAAGCACTGCGGCACACCTCGTTTGCCCAGCCAGCGCTTTTCGCCGTCGAGATGGGCCTGGCCCGGCTGTGGCAGTCGTGGGGGGTCGAGCCCGATGTGGTGCTGGGGCACAGCGTGGGCCAGTACGCGGCGGCGTGTGTGGCCGGGGTTTTCAGCCTCGAGGACGGGGTGCGGCTGATGGCCGAGCGCGGCAGGCTGTTCGGCAGTCTGCCTGATGGTGGGCGCATGGTGGCGGTGTTCACCGACGCCAAGCACGTCGAGGAAGTCGCCAAAGAATTTCCTCGGTTGTCCGTTGCCGCCTACAACGGCCCCAACACGGTGCTCTCGGGTCCGGGAGAGGATCTAGAACATATAGTCGCCAAATTTGGCGACGACGGAATCCGCTGCAGCTGGCTGGAGACCAGCCACGCCTTCCACTCGGAGCTGCTGGAGCCTGTGCTCGACGAATTCGAGTCTTACGCAGCGCGGTTGCACTTTGCCGTGCCGACATTGCCATTGGTCTGCAACCGCACCGGAACGGTACTCATGGCGGAATCCCCGCTTGACGCCCAATATTGGCGGCGGCATTCCCGCCAGCCGGTGCAGTTTGCCGAAAGCGTGCGCACCGTGGCGGCGCTGGGATGTTCGGTGTTGATGGAGATCGGCCCACAACCGGTTCTGACCGGTGCTGCGGTTCAGGTCTGGCCGGAACATTTGGCCACGCCACGTGCGATCGTCTCACTCCGAAAGGGTGTCGGTGATCGGCGCCAGATCACCGAAGCGCTCGCCGCAGTCTATGTCAGCGGCCATCGGCCTGAGTTCTCTGCGTTGCATAAGCAACCTCGCCACAGACTCGAACTGCCCACCTATCCGTTCCAGCGCCGTCGCTTCTGGCCGAAGACTTCCGCGATCGCCGTCGACGGTGCCGTCGTATCCGGCATCCTCGGTAGTGCCAAAGATCTCGCGTCTGGCGACTCCGTATACACCAGCAAGCTGTCGGTGAAATCGCAACCTTGGCTTTCCGACCACGTCATCTATGGCACCGTCGTCGTTCCGGGTGCAACGTACGCCGCGATGGCACTGGCCGCTGTTGAACCTCCGGCGCGGGTTCAAGACGTCTTCTTCTATGAGCCGATTATTCTGGGCGACAAAAATTCCCGCGAGGTACAGCTGACCTTGCATCCGCTCGAGGATGGCGACCGCTGGAGCTTCCGGGTACACAGCCGCCCATACGGTGTTAGCGATGCCGGATGGTCGTTGAACGCCGACGGAACGGTCATCTCTGGTATCGATGACGATCCGATACCCGACCCGGCGGATCCCGTCGACGCGGCCATCGAGCGGATGGAACGCATGCGTCCCCAGGAGCTGTTCGACACCTTCGCCGACATGGAGCTGGCGTGGGGACCTAACTGGTCGGGCTCACTGAAGTCACTGTGGCTCGGCGAGGGCGAGGCGATCGGCGATATCACCGTCGGCGAAGAACTCGCCGAACAACTCGGAACAGAGCCGATGCATCCGGTGCTGCTCGACCTGTGCACCGGCATCGCCTTCCCGGCGTTCCCGGCACTCCTTGCGGCCGAGCTGGGGGTGAACGATCTGTTCTTGCCGTTGCGGTACGGGCAAGTGGCGCTGCGGGAGAAGATGCCTCGGCGGTTTTATTGCCGTGCCAGGTGGCACACCAGCGCCCTCGACTCCGAAACCCAGGCTTTCGATCTCGATTTCGTCGATCGGGACAACCGTTACCTGGGTGGGATTCGCGAGTTCACCGTCAAACGAGCACCTCGAGAAGCGTTGTTGCGCGGGCTCGGCGGCGATGCCACCCGGCTGCTGTACAGCCTCGGCTGGCACGAGGTGCCGTCCCAGCCATCGAACGATGACGCCGGAAACGTCAGTGGCACATGGCTGATTGCCGGATTCGACGAGCTGGCGGCCGAACTGCCGGGCTGCATCCCCGTTGACCGGACTACGGATCCGGCACCCCTGGGGCAGCTGGTGGCAGAGGCTCACGAGCGCGGTATGCCGTTTGCCGGCATCGTCGTGCGCAGCACCGGACCAAGTGCAGAAGAGTCGAGCGCTGAATCTGCCACGCGGCTGGAGAACGAGATCGCCCACCTGCTCAGCGTCGTGCACACCGTGCAGGGCGACGGGTCGGTGAAACTTCCCGGCGGACTGTGGATCATCACCGAACGAGCTGTGGCGACCGAACCCGGCGAGCCGGTCGATCCGGTGCAGGCGGCGTTGTGGGGACTCGGGCGCACCATCGTCAACGAGGAACCGGCTCTGCGCTGCAAGCTGGTCGATTACGACGGATCGCAGCAGGCTGTGCACGCTCTGGCCACTCTGCTGGCCACACCGGTCGACGAACCCGAACTCGCACTGCGACAAGGAAAGTTCCTGGCATCCCGGTTGCTGCCATGGGCGCGCAGCGGCCATCTCGCGCTGCCGCGCGCCACCGACTATGTCCTGGCACCCACTGAACGCGGCGCGATCGACAACCTGCGTCTGACCGAAGCGGAAGTGTCGCCACCGGATGCGGGCTATGTGCAGATCCGGGTGGAGGCCGCCGGTTTGAACTTCCGGGATGTGCTCAATGTACTGGACCTCTACCCTGGAGACCCGGGCCCGATCGGCGGTGACTTCTCGGGTGTCGTCACACAGTTAGGAGACGGCGTCACCGGACTCGAAGTCGGCCAGCGCGTCTTCGGCTTCATGCAGGGCGCGTTCGCCAGCCGGTTCAATGTGCCGGTCCAGTTGCTGGCGCCGGTGCCCGACGGGCTGAGCGCGGCCGCGGCGGCGAGCATCCCCGCTGCGGCACTCACCGCCCGGCTGGCGTTCGACTGGGCGCAGCTGAAGCCCGGTGATCGTGTGCTCATTCACGCCGCCAGCGGCGGTGTCGGGTTGGCCGCCATCCAGATGGCGCAGCAGCACGGTGCGATCGTCTTCGCCACCGCCAGCGCCTACAAACGCGCGACACTGCGCAAGCTAGGTGTGGAGTACGTCTACGATTCCCGGAGCACGGATTTTGCCGACGAAATCCTGGCGGATACCGGCGGCTCGGGTGTTGATGTGGTACTCAACAGCCTGACCAATGAGGGGTTCGTCGAAGCGACGGTCCGAGCCACCGCGCAGAACGGCCGATTCGCCGAGATCGCCAAACGCGACATCTGGACGCGTGAACAGATGGCGGCGGCTCGTCCCGATATCGCCTATGAGATCGTTGCGCTGGACGCGACGACCGTGGGAGACCCCGAGCGAATTCGCGGCCTGCTGAAGCAGGTATCGGACGGGCTGGCCAGCGGCGAATGGGCACCACTGCCTGTCGAGATCTACCCGCTGACAGAGGCGAAGACGGCGTTTCGCCGCATGCAGCAAGCGCGGCATATTGGCAAGATCGTGCTGCAAATTCCGAACCCGCTGCAGCCGCGGGGTGATCGGAGCTATCTGGTCACCGGTGGACTCGGCGCAATCGGCCTGCACACGGCGTCGTATTTGGCCCAACTCGGCGCCGGTGACATCGTGTTGACCAGCCGGCGCGCGCCCGATGCGGAGGCACAACGAGCGATCGACGACATCACTGAGCGTTACCGGTGCCGCATCCACACCTTCGCGGCCGACGTCGGCGACGAGGCCGAGGTGGCAAAGCTGCTGGATCGGATCCGTGCGGAGCTGCCGCCGCTGGCGGGAGTTGCTCATTTGGCGGGTGTGCTCGACGACGCACTGCTCTCACAGCAGAGCCTCGAACGTTTCCGGGTAACGCTGGCGCCCAAGGCGTTCGGCGCCTGCTATCTGGATCGGCTGACGAAGAACGACGATCTCGACTTCTTCGTCGTGTCTTCTTCGGTGTCCAGCGTGCTCGGTCCACCCGGCCAAGCCAACTACTCGACCGCCAATGCGCTGCTCGACGGGCTGGTCGCGCAACGCAGGGCACAGGGCTTGCCGGCGACCGGTATCAACTTTGGACCCTGGGCGAAGGGTGGCATGGCGTCCTCGGAGGCCGCGCGCACCAATCTCGGGGCGCAGGGCCTGGTGCCGCTGGAACCCTCGGCTGCCCTCAGCGCGCTCGCCGAAGCTGTCGCCAACGGAACAGCGCAGGCGACCGTCCTCAAGGCCAACTGGCAGCGTGCCGCGAAGGTGTTCGGCAGTTCTCGGCCAGCGATTCTGGACCTCGTGTTGCCGAGCGCGATCGCAGAGACACCCGGCGACAGTGAGCTGCTGCGGCAACTACAGGAGATACCGGTGGCGCAGCGCGCCGGTTTCATCACCGAATTCCTGCAGCGCGAAGTTCAGGGTTTCCTGCGGCTCGCGCAACCGCCTCCCGCAACCAGCCGCTTCTTGGACCTGGGTACGGATTCGTTGATGGCAGTGGAGCTCCGCAACCGGTTGCACAGCCAGTTCGGTGGAACGTTGACGATCAACGTCACCGCGGTATTCGACTATCCGACGATTGGTTCGCTCGCTGAGTACCTCGCCGATCAGCTGTCAAAATCGGAGGCACAGTCGGACGAGGCGGAACCCGTCGCAGCAGGCGGGCCTGCGGTCATTGAGGGCTCCGGGTCGTCAATAACCCGCCACGCCGATCGCGAGCAGGACACCGCCGACGACAGCCAGCAAGGTAGCGACCTCGATGCGGCGACGTGACCGGATCCAATCGTGCACTGCGGCCATCGAGATACGGGTTGCGTGAGGCGCGATCGCATAAGCGAGGAAGGGAATCTCCACAGCGCCAAACGACACGATATGGAATATCACTAAAGCCCCGACTTGCGTGACGGCCGCTGAGCCAGATGCCAAAATGACTGCGAGCGCGGCCAGATAGTCCGCCGACGGCAATGCCATCCCCATGCCGGCCACCCCCGCCACCCATAGCGAACGACCGCCCAGCAGCCGTCGGGCCCGCGTCGTCAACATTCTTGGGCGCGAACCGAACCACCCCGTGATGTCCTTGGCGGCCAATACGCCAGCAACCAGCAGCGCCAGCGCGCCAATGAGAATTTGAACTTTGGGCAAGGTGAAGTAGGTAGATCCCAGTAGTCTGCGGCGAAAGACGAACAGGACAGCTAAGCCCACGGTCATCCCCATCGCGAAACCGCCACATAAAAACGCCGGCAGTTGCAGCATCGGCCTCGGCCTGTTCAACATCAGGACCGCCATACCGATCCGGAACGGTTCGAGGCTCACGGCTAAAGCCATCACCACGACGGTGGTCAACATCGGCAAGGCTGCGTTGCGGCTGCGCCAGCCCACCTGGACGACACCACTGTGGCCACGTCAGGCTCTCGTTCTGCAGTTCGCGTCGCGAGGGACGCGCACGGCAATCATGCCCACGAGCCCCGCTGCTAAAACCACACACAGTCCAGCCAGCCCAGCCCGGTCGGAGCTGAATAGGTCGACAAAGGTGAAGAACATCCAAGGCGCCAAAAACGATGCGGCGCGCCCGGTGGTGGTGTAGAGACCGAAGGCCATGCCTTCCTTGCCCTCGGCGGAGATCCGCAGCATCAGCGCGCGAGCGGAGGCCAGGACGGGGCCGACGAACAGGCACAGCAGCAGCCCACAGATCCAAAACGCCAGCGCGCCAGTGAGAGCCAGCAGGACCAATCCGATCGCGATCATAGCGGCGAGCGAGCCAATGATGACGGGCTTAGCGCCCATGCGGTCAGCGAGCAGACCGCCGACCACCGCACCGATCGCGGCCACAGTGCTGGCGTACACCCCGAACACGAGCACGTCGGCCTGCGACACGCCGTACACCGTGACACCGAGCACTGCGCCGAACGCAAAGATACCTGTTAGCCCATCTCTGAATATCGCACTGGACACCAGGTAGTAGACGACGTTGTGGTCGCGTCGCCACTCCCCCTTCACTTCGTGCCACAGCGCACGGTAGGCGCTGCGGAGTCCGACAGCCGGGCGGGAAGGACCGATGGTCGGCGGGGTGCGCACGAAAAGCAGCAGCGACCACGCGAACAGAGCCAACCACGCGGCGGTCACCAACATCGCGACCCTTATGTACTGGCCGTGGGCCACCGCAAGGCCGAACAGGCCTCGGGTGTCGCCATCGCCCTGGATGAACCCGATGTAGAGGATCAGCAGCAGGAGTACACTTCCGCAATATCCTGCAGCCGAACCAATTCCAGAGATCCGGCCTGAGTTCTGCGCCGTCGAGATCTGGCCCAACACGGCGTTGAACGGCACGGTCGCCAGGTCGCTGCACGCCGCGGTACAAGCCAGCAGGACAAGACCTGGCCCCAGGTAATGGTAGTCGGCATCGATGAAACTCATCGCCGATGTCGTTGCGACAACCAGGCCGGTGAGTGCCGCGAGTGCGGTACGCCGACGGTGGGGAGCGTCGACCCAGATCCCGGTCGCCGGCGCCAGTAACGCGACGAACAGCCCCGCAAACGTCAGCGCCCTGCCCAGCCAGCTTGCGGGTGTCGTGGCACCGGGTAGCCCCGCACCAACCTGCCCGGTGAGGTAAACGGAGAACACGAATGTCAAGACGACGGCGTTCACACCTGTCGCGCCGCAATCCCATAGCGCCCAAGCCACTACCGGAGACCGCGCGGTGCTATGAGAACCGACCGCGTGGCTGCTCAAGACTGCATTCCAGTGCTGTATTTCACATCGACTCGGCCTCGTCCTGGGAGCGGTGGAGAAGCGGCCTGACGTAGGTGCCGCTCGCTTGCGTTCGTGATTCTATGCGATAGCGACAGAATGGGCTGATGCCACACCGGGTTTGGTGTATCTCTCCGGATTCCATGGTGGAAGCTCGGACATACCCCAGAGTGCTTGCCCGGCAGAAACTTTCACACTCAGCGATCGAGGCTCTCCGGACACGAACACGGATCGCGCGTCACGGGAAGATGCTGGACAGGTCGCCGGCCACCGTCGTGGCCTGAGAGATGATGGTGAAGAGCTCGAAACCACCGGCCATTTGGAGCAGATAGGTGTCCGTCGCGATCGGCTGACCGACAGCCTCAAGAAGGTGTCCTGCCTTAAGACCCTCCGTGAAAAGGGTGATGTCGTAGGCGGGCATCGCGGTGAACACCGCATTGACGACATCCGCGGTCGGCAGCAGAGTCGCATAGGCCGCCGACGCCGCCCCGGACAGTGCGTTGACCACCTTCATGAACTCATCGGTGATGCCGCTGGGCGACAGCGCCGAAAGCAGATCCGCCGGGGAGGCTGCGCTCGACAACCCCGTCGTCAGGTCGGCCAGCATGCCCGACACCGCCGCCGACGGGTCCGCCATGAACGACGCTGCACTCGAGCTGATGCCGTGCGTGAAATCATGGATGCCCGCCTGGGTCCCCGACGCCAGCAGGGCGGGCACTTTCTCCAGGTCGGCAAGACTGGGGAACAGCCCGAACTGGGTCGGCACGTTCGCCGGCCCCTGCGACCAGCCATACTCGGGGTCGCCGTAGCCCAAGTTGACCAGCACCTCCAGATCCGGCTGGAGCAGGTTGGCCAGCGGGTTGCCCACCACCGGGATCGCGCGCAGCGGATCCAGCAGCGGCAGGTCCTGGGTCGGCATCATGTAGTAAGTGGTCATCGTGTCGCCCACGGTCGGCAACTTGATGGCGTTAGCAATCTGGTCGGATGTGACATGGGGAGGAAGTATGGAGTTGTATGTGGGGTGCACGTATTGGATGCCGGCGATGGAGTTGAGGTCGCACAGGGCATCGATCGGGTACTGGCAGACATCGGCGAAACCGTCGTATTCCAACGTGTAAATGGTGGTCGGGTACAGATCCGACGGTGTCGCGCCGTTGAACGTGATCCCCAGGCTGGGGGTGGTGAAGCCGTCCGCGCGCTCGAAGAGGCCGCCGTTGGGGAGATTGGGATCACCGGTCAGCACGAAAGACACTTTCTCGCTCGACACATTCTGGGCCGCAAGCTCGCTCATGGTCATGCTGGCGACCGTCGAACTCTGAGACTGGCCCCTCATGACGACGTCATGGCCCTCGTTGACCTGCTGGGTGATCATCTTGTCGAGAATCTGCTCGCCCAGGTTTTCTGAGTCGTTCAGAGTCAAGCTTTTGACGCCGGTGTAGAGCGCGTAATTCCCCGCCGGGTAAAACACGGGTTCTGTTGTGTAGTTGGGGAAGTCCTGCGCGAGCCAAAGATCGAAAACGTACTTGACGTAGTCAGGGGAAGGTATCGGGGTGCCGCTGCCGGCCATGATGTCGGCGATGCCGGTCTCGCTGTCCACGAGCTTTACCCCGCGCACCTGTACGTCGGGCGCCGGTGGCGAAACCGGGGCTACCGCGATGCAGCTGCCGCCCACGATGGCGGTGACAGCGGTGACGTAGGGGCCAAGTGCACGCCGCATACCTTGTCCTTATCTGTGTTGGGCCCCAGGTGAGGCTGGACAATCCGGTTATTTCGTTGTTTTGATACCGTTTCGGCCGACTCTACCTCGTGGGCAGACACGGAGTCACGTCGACGCCCGGCAGTGTCGTCAGGAAGCGACTGTGATGACGATTAGAACACGGTGGTTTCTTGTGCACAAGAGTTTCGTGCCGTTACCGCATTTCCGCGGGAGGCTCTTCTGACGCTGTGGGTGTCCAGTGGATACAACCGTTTCCAGAGACTTCAGAGCCCAGAAACCTCCGTGAAACCTCCGCGGTGCAGGATGGGTCGATAGTCGCACCGCCCGAACGACGATTGGTTCTTTCGATGGACAGATCAGAACACACCAGGTTGCAACAAGTAGCTCACGACCTGCAGGGATTCGCGACGGAAGTACATACGTTGGGTTACTCGTCGTGCGTAGTCTCGGGGGCTGAGCACCAGTTCCTCGAGTTGTCGGAGCGCATGATCCGACGTGCCGACGCCCTAGCCCAGGCCGTCGCTACAGCCCAAAGTGCCTGACCCCGCCTGACCAACCCTGAACCACGCCGCATTCGCTGCGACGCGTCACGGTACCGGCAGCCGGTCCATGGTGAACTCGGTGGCAGGCATACCCCAGGACGCGGGCTTGCCGCCAGTTCGGAAGTACATCTCTTTGAACGCCATCTTCATCGCCCACGGCGTATAGCCCATCTTGAAAACGCTGGTCGTGCCTCCGTACCAGGTGTCGGAGTGGATGTAGAAGCCCTTGTGGCTGCCCATGTCACCGAAGCAGATGATCTCGGGGCGATAGGGTTCACCCACCTTGACCCGATCGAGGCTGCCGATCTCAACCGCGATCTGACGGGCGACAATCTCTGCCTGCTGGTGACCAAGGGATCCGAGCTTGGGGATAGTGAGCGCCGCGGCATCGCCGACCGCGAAAATCTCCGGATGGTCGTGGTTGCGCATGTCGGTGCCGGTGACGACGAAACCGTACTCGTCCGTGATCGGCAGCTCCTTCAGAAACGCGTGCGGCACCCAATCGGGCATCAGGATCTTAAGCTCCGCTTCCATGCTCTCGCCGTTGGCGAACTCGATGCCGTCCGCGGTGAGGCGCGAGACGTCCCGGGTGCCGGGCATGTATCCAAAGCCCATGCCGCTGGCCAGATCCAAGAATTCCTTGACAATCTCTTCCCCAGCGTCCTCGGCGATGACTGCACCGGGGGTGAACAAAGTGATCTTGTGGGCGTCGCCCATCGAGTGCTCACCCAGCCAGTGCGCCATCGACAACGCCAGCTCCAGCGGGGGCCCTTCGCAGGCCGCCTCGGCGACAGGCATCCAGTCGGGCTTATGCTCGACGCCCTGGTGGAAGTGGGCGGACCCGATGGCGATCGGTCCGCCCTGGTAGCCCCCACTAAAAAGTTTGCGGCGCAGTTTGTTACCGTAATGCCCGCTGGAGACGGTGTCGCCGTATTCGCCGAATCCCTCGATGCGATCGTAGGCCAGTTGGTTGCCCAGGGCCACCACCAGGTAGTCGTAGCTGATCCTCTCGGGTGCCGAGCCGGCCCGGTCGGTCGGGGTGAAAGTCACTCGCTTGGCTTCGGGGTCGATGGCGGTGACTGCCGCATTGACGAACTCGTTGCCGTCGCGTTCATGGAACCGGACGGTTTCCATGTGCATCGACACGAGTGGATCGTGGTCGGCGAACACCTCCATCGGGATGTTCGGCACGAAGATCAAGTACGGGTTGCGGTCGATCACCGTCAAGTCCACCGCCTCGCCGCAGTGTGCCCGGATAAAGCGTGCTGTGGTCAGCCCCGCGAAGCTGCTTCCCAGGATCACAACACGGGGACGCGCGCTGCTCATGACACCATCGCCCGTTCGGCCTCGCGACGCAAACCCAGACAGCTCAGGGGCAGACCCGTCCAACCCCCAGGCACGGCGCTGTCGGGGCTGGGCAGGCGTACTACGGCGCCGGCGGTGACGCTCAGCCTTGTCTCCAGGGTCCACATTGTTCGAATCATATTGCGGCTCCGTACATCTCATCGAGGATCTCGAGATTAAGATTCGTTTGCCGGTCGGTCGTAAGGGGTCGAGATCCACCCCGAGGCTACCTACATAACCCGGCCACCGCCACCATCGCATCTTACGCGAGCAGGCCAGGAGTGGTGCCCATGAAACCCGGCTCGCCGGTCGAGCGAGTTGACGATTCGGTGGGATCTGGTGTTCGCTACGAGATTGGACTTAGGTGTCGGAGTGCAGCGCCCGCTCGGCCGCCGTGGGTAGGCCAAGTCGATGCAGCAGAACGCTCGTTGGGCACCAGCCTACCGCTGCATCGAGCAGCAGGTTGGCTCCTACGAAACCGGTGAGGATCCGCCAGCGGGCTGAATGTTCCCGCCCCAGGCCTAGCGTCACCAGCACGACGGAACCCGCCAGCAGGTGGATGGCCCGCTCCAGCGTCCACCCTCGCAACCGTGGCATCCCGAACGCCCCCTGCTCAAGCGGAGCCGTACATTGGTTGGTTTGCATGGGAACTCACACCTCCAGGGTCGAAGCGCAGGATTGAAACACATCAACGATGATACCCGGTGGGGCATCTACCCGTCATTGCGCTGAAGCGGGTCATCGCCGTCGCTAAGGGCTGTGATGCGGTTCGGGGTGACCGTCGCACCACTGGGACGGCGGTATTTCGGCCTTCACTTCGGCGACGTGTCGGCCGCATCCCGACCAGGTGACCAGGCCGCAGCTTCGGCACCGAACCGCATGGCACATTCAGCGATCCTCCGCATCGGCCGTCGATGGCGGGCCCTGGTAGGGACGTTGCAGTACGGCGAATCCGGGCGTCGACGCCGCGGTCAGCACGGCGTCAAGCAGCTCGATGCCGGCATCTCGCGTCGGGAGACGCGTCAGCACCGGCCCGAAAAATCCTCTGCCGTCGACGGCGATAATCGGGCTGCCCCCACTGCCGCCGAGCGCGTCTTGACTGCGTTGATGCGCCGCACGAACGGCATCGTCCCAGACCGGGTCGTCGAGTGCACCTACCAGCGCGGGGTTGGAGTTCGCTACCGCCAGCGCTTCTTTGACCGAGCTATCGGCCACGTCCCCGTCGCCATTGTGTACCAAGGCACCCAAGGCTTGGTAGAGATTGCCGAATGCGCCGGGGCCGCCTTCGGCTGTAGCGGCGGCGAAGACGCGGCCTACGCGACGCGACGACTCGAGTTTGGCACGCTGCGCGGGCGCCACATCACGACCGTCGTTGAGCACCGCCAGGCTCATCTGCTGCAGCGCGACGCTGCGTCCACTGGCGCTGGCCGCATCCAGCAACCAGCGCGACGTTACCCACGCGAATGGGCATACCGGGTCGACGTAGAGGTCGATCGAGGTCATCACGGTTCTTCGGCGAGTGTGCTCACCTTGCAGGTCACTGCCACCTCCTCAGGTACCTAAGCCGTACAAGCGTATGAAGTATATCCTATACCCAGCCGGGTATCTGTGGGCTGGTCCTCCGTGTCAACAGAGTTCAGCCGCGTCGATCGGGCCCCTCACTCAAAACGCGCCGATAGCGACCAGGTCGCCGACTGCTGCCTGGATTCCTTGCTGCGCACCGTCGGCAAGTGCATGCAGGACAGCTGACCAGTCGAGGTCGGTGGGGAACAGCCCGATCGCAGTGTCCACATTCGCCGGACCTGGGTACCAACCGTGGTCGATGTTGCCGTAGCCCAGGTTCACCAGTATCCGCGTATCCGGCTCCAGCAGGTCGTACAGCGACTGCCCGATCACCGGCAGCAATCGCAGCGGCTCCAGCAGTGGCAGGGTCTCGGACGGCATCATGGAGTAGTTCGTCATCCCTGCACCGGTGAGGTCTGCAGAGCCCGGCAAGAGAATCGCGTTGTCGATCTGGTCGGGGCCAGCGGTCAGATAGTGGAGGTGCTCTGTGAAAACCCCGATGAGCGCGTTCAGATCGGACAACAGGTTTATCGGGTATTTGGGGAAGTCGGCGAAGCCGTCGTATTCCAGCGTGTATACGTCGGTCGGGTAAAGGGTGTCCGGCGTCGGGGGCGCGGTGCCGAAGGCGGTGTGTATGCCCCCACTGGGCGCTGCCGCATCACCGACCAGCACGAAGTGGACGTCATCGCTCGGCACACCCTGCTCGTGCAGCTGTTCCATCGTCAACGTGGAGAACGTGGCGCTTTGCGAGTACCCGAAAACAACGACGGGGTTTTCCGCGCTCACCTGGCCGCCGTCGATCTGGTGGTCAATCGCTGTGGTCAGGATCTGTGCTCCCTCGGCCCACGATGCAGCTTTGTCGAAGAACAGCTTTTCCGGCGTCGTCAGGATTTCCGTGGTCCCGGTGAAGCCCAGTGGATGGAGGTAGAGAGCATCGGCGGCGTCCGCGTAATTTTGCCCCGGTGTCGGTATTCCGCTGGGGCCCATGATCAGTGCGACGCCATCGCCGAGCGGCGAATCCACGGTGCCGCTGCCGGTCAGCCGCGCTTCACGGGTTCGCATGCCGGGCAGCGAAGGTGCATTTGGTGGATCAGCTATGAGCCCTGCACAAATGACGGTGACGACGATGACGGCGCCCAACGCTCTTTGCCGAGCGGCGATATCGTGTGTCGGCCGCTCGGCGCCGGTGTCAGGCACTGCGGGTATCAAAATTCCTGGGCCCCTGTCTCGGATGCTCGGTCGCGACGGGTCCCGCTACCCTACCGAAGCATTTTCAGTCTCGCTGACCTCGCTGTGGCGGCCACCGTGGCGGCCAAGGTGCGCCTCCGCGCGCAGCCGTTCCACCATGTGCGGATAGTGCAGTTCGAACGCCGGGCGCTCAGAGCGGATCCGGGGCAGTTCGGTGAAGTTGTGCCGCGGCGGCGGGCAACTGGTCGCCCACTCCAGCGAGTTGCCGTATCCCCACGGGTCGTCGACGGTGACTACCTCGCCGTAACGCCAGCTGCGGAACACGTTCCACATGAACGGCACCATCGACGCGCCCAGGATGAACGCGCCGACGGTGGAGACGACGTTCAGACCCTGGAAGCCGTCGGTGGGCAGGTAATCAGCATAGCGGCGCGGCATGCCCATGTTGCCCAGCCAGTGCTGCACCAAAAACGTGGTGTTAAACCCGATGAAGGTCAACCAGAAGTGCAGCTTGCCCAGTCGCTCGTCGAGCAACCGGCCGGTCATCTTCGGAAACCAGAAGTAGACGCCGGCGAAGGTGGAGAACACGATGGTGCCGAACAGCGTGTAGTGAAAGTGGGCCACCACGAAATAGGAGTCGTGGACATGAAAGTCCAGCGGCGGGCTGGCCAACAGCACACCGGACAAACCGCCCAGCAAAAACGTGACCACAAAGCCGATCGAGAACAGCATCGGCGTCTCGAAGGTCAGCTGGCCCTTCCACATGGTTCCGACCCAGTTGAAGAACTTGATCCCGGTCGGCACCGCGATCAGATACGACGTGATAGTGAAGAACGGCAGCAGCACCGCGCCGGTGGCGAACATGTGATGCGCCCACACCGCCGTGGACAGTCCGGCAATGGCTATCGTCGCGTAGATCATGGTGGTGTAGCCGAACAGCGGTTTGCGGGAGAACACCGGGAAGATCTCGGTGACGATGCCGAAGAACGGCAGCGCGACGATGTAGACCTCGGGGTGGCCGAAGAACCAGAACAGGTGCTGCCACAGTATCGCCCCGCCGTTGGCCGCGTCGTAGAGATGCCCGCCCAGGTGTCGGTCGTAGGCCAGGCCGACCAACGCCGCGGTCAGGATCGGAAAAGCCGACAGCACCATGATCGAGGTGATCAGGATGTTCCAAGTGAAGATCGGCATCCGAAACATCGTCATGCCGGGCGCACGCATGCACACCACGGTGGTGATCATGTTCACCGCGCCCAAGATGGTGCCCAGGCCCGAGATAACCAACCCCATGATCCACAGATCTCCACCGGCACCGGGGGAGTGCACACTGCCGCTGAGCGGGGTGTAGGCGGTCCAGCCGAAGTCGGCGGCCCCGCCCGGGGTGATGAAGCCGGCCACCGCGATCGCAGCACCGAAGGCGAACAGCCAAAACGAGAGCGCATTGATCCGCGGGAACGCCACGTCGGGGGCACCGATCTGCAGCGGCAGCACCAGGTTGGCGAAGCCGAACACGATCGGGGTGGCATAAAACAACAGCATGATGGTGCCGTGCATGGTGAACAGCTGGTTGTACTGCTCGTTGGACAAAAACTGCAGACCGGGCGCGGCCAGCTCGGCGCGCATGAACAGGGCCATTAGCCCGCCGAGGAAAAACAGCGCATAACAGGTGACGACGTACATGATGCCGATCAGCTTGTGATCGGTGGTCGTCACCAGCTTGTAGACGAGCGTGCCCTTCGGGCCCAGCCGGGCCGGAAATGGGCGATGGACTTGTAATGACTCGACAGATAGTGCTTCAGCAGTCATGACATCTCGCTACCCCGCGTTGGATGGGCATGTGACTGTCCCCTCCTTCCTACCAGCGGCCGATCACCCGGTGTGGCGCTGCTCTTTGCGGCGTGACCACCACGAACGGCCACGCTGGGTTAACGGCTGGTTTGCGGCGTCGCTACAGCAGGTACATCTTTGGCTGGGCGGCAGAGCTTTCATGACGTCGTCGGCATGACGGCCACAGCCCGCCCAGGTCGTCTTACCGCAGCCTCGACAGCGGACGGGATAGCACATGGTGACTCCGGATCATGTGAGAACTGTTGGGCGGCGAAGCCATATGGCACTCATGATGGCGCTCACTGGGGCGATCCCGCCGGGGCGCTGGCTGTCTCGGCGGCGTCGGCGAACTCGCAGAAAGCCTCGTAGGCCCGGGCACCGTAGATTGTGGCCGGGCCACCGTGCATCAAGATGCTGACACCGATGGCCTCAGCGGCTTCTTCTTTGGAGGCTCCGGCACGAGCGGCGCCCCGGGTGTGCGAAGCGATGCAGCCATCGCAGCCCGCTACGACCCCGATCGCGACCGCGATGAGTTCTTTGAATTTTTTGTCCAATGCGCCCGAGGTCAGCGCGGCGCTGCTCATCTCGGCGAATCCGCGGTAGACCCCCGGGATCATCTGCCGCAACGCACGGTGCTGCGGGTTCAGGTCATCGAGTACGTCGTGGTAGTGGTTGCGTTCATCCATGACGGTGATGATACCTATACCGGTAGTGGTATGCTACTCGGCGGCCTGTCGGATCAGGCGCATGGGCACGATCGCGTGCCGCCACTATACCCCAGGGGGTACAATGGGTACCGTTCTAATGCACCCTGGGCTGAACACGGAGGAAACAATGCTCGGTGACGAAGATGGCATCACCGCGGTGCTCAACAGGCTACGGCGCGCCCAAGGGCAGCTGGCCGGGGTCATCGCCATGGTCGAACAGGGCCGCGGTTGCAAAGACGTGGTGACCCAGCTGGCGGCGGTGTCGCGCGCCCTTGACCGAGCCGGCTTCAAGATCGTTGCCTCCGGACTTCGGGACTGCATCACCGGCACTGGCCCGGGCGACGGGCCGCAGCTCACCGAATCCGAACTGGAAAAGCTTTTTTTGAGCCTGGCCTAGATCTCATCCCATGCGTCATCGCCAACCGGCACCGTCACACAGAAGTCATAGAGGAGGAACGACATGAACAAAACCACCTTGGGGATCAGCACCACGTTGCACACCTCGTTCACCGACGCCGTGGAGCGGACGACTCAGGCGCTGGCCGATCAAGGTTTCGGTGTGCTGACCAAGATCGACGTCGCGGCCACGCTGAAACAAAAGCTCGGCCAGGACATGGAGGACTATCTCATCCTGGGGGCCTGCAACCCGCAGCTGGCGCACCGCGCGTTGGATGTGGATCGCCAGATCGGCCAGTTGATGCCGTGCAATGTTGTGGTGCGGTCCGACCCGGCCAACAGCCAAGGCGACACGGTCATCGTGGAGGCGATGGACCCGCAACTCATGGTGCGGGTGACCGGCCAGCCGGGCCTGCAAGATATGGCCGACCAGGCCACCGCCAAGCTACGCGCCGCGATCAGTGCCCTCTGACCCACGCTGTGGCGATCTCAAACCCGTCAATCCCCGGCCGGGAAGCAGCCGATCGGCTGCGGAGCGAGGGGCTAGGCTACTACACTGCGTAGTCTACGATGAGGGTCTAGCTCGGGAGGCGGCCAGTGAACACCCTTGACATCTCGCGGTGGCAGTTCGGCATCACCACCGTCTACCACTACATCTTCGTGCCGCTGACCATCGGTCTGGCGCCGCTGGTGGCGCTGATGCAGACGGTGTGGACGATCACCGACAATCCAGCCTGGTATCGGCTCACCAAGTTCTTCGGCAAGCTGTTTTTGATCAACTTCGCGTTGGGGGTGGCCACCGGGATCGTGCAGGAGTTCCAGTTCGGCATGAACTGGAGCGAGTACTCCCGGTTCGTCGGCGACGTCTTCGGCGCCCCGCTGGCCATAGAGGGCTTGGCGGCGTTCTTCTTCGAGTCGACGTTCCTCGGATTGTGGATCTTCGGTTGGGGCCGCCTGCCGCGCGGGATGCACCTGGCCTGCATCTGGATCGTGGCGATCGCGACCAACATGTCGGCGTTCTTCATCATCGTGGCCAATTCGTTCATGCAGCATCCGGTCGGCGCCCACTACAACCCGGAGACACACCGCGCCGAGTTAGACAGCATTGCCGCGCTGTTGACCAACAACACTGCGCAAGCGGCGGTTTCGCACGCTATCGTCGGCTCGTTTGCCACAGCGGGGGCATTTGTCGCCGCGGTCAGTGCCTGGTGGATGGTCCGGTCGCAGAAAAGGACCGCCGCCGCGGGCACCGGTGCGGCGGCAACCGAAACCGATGCCCGCACAATGTACCGCCCGGCGACCATCCTGGGCTGCTGGGTGACGCTGATCGCGGCGGTGGCGTTGTTTTTCACCGGCGACACCCAGGGCAAGCTGATGTTCGTCCAGCAGCCGATGAAGATGGCGTCGGCGGAAACGTTGTGCAACACCCAAATCGACCCGCCGTTTTCGATCCTGACCATCGGGACACATAACAATTGTGACAACGTCTACCGGGTGATCGAGATGCATTATGTGCTGTCGTTTTTGGCCCAGGGGCGGTTCAGCGATGTGCAGCTGCAGGGTGTGCGCAACGTCCAGGAGGATTACCAGCAGCGCTTCGGGCCGAACGACTACCGGCCCAACCTGTTCGTCACCTACTGGTCGTTTCGGGCGATGATCGGGCTGCTGGCGGTTCCGGTGCTGTTTGCGCTGGCCGCGCTGTGGCTGACCCGCGGCGGCCGGGTCCCGGAGGATCGGCGCTGGTTTTCCTGGTTCGCGCTGCTGACCATCCCCACGCCGTTTTTGGCCAACTGCGCGGGGTGGGTTTTCACCGAGATGGGGCGCCAGCCGTGGATCGTCGCCCCCAACCCGACCGGTGACCAGTTGATCCGTCTCACCGTCGCCGACGGTGTGTCGCGTCACTCACCGGGGATGGTGGTCACGTCGCTGGTGATGTTCACCCTGGTCTACGGCGTACTGGCGGTCATCTGGTTTCGGCTGCTGCAACGCTACGTCGTCGAAGGGCCGCAGGAGCACGACGCCGAACTAGCACCGCCGGCTCCGCCCGGTAGCGACGAGGTGGCGCCGCTGTCATTCGCCTACTGATATCCGAGGAGTCCGGCGAGGAGGTAACAGAAGATGAGGTTGCAGGAACTGTGGTTTGGACTCGTCGTAGTGCTGTTTCTCGGGTTCTTCATCCTGGAGGGTTTCGATTTCGGGGTGGGCATGCTGATGGAGCCGTTCGGCCGGGCCGGCGCCGGCGACGCCGAGTCGCATCGCCGTGCGGCGCTGAACACCTTCGGCCCGGTCTGGGACGGCAATGAAGTCTGGCTGATCACCGCTGGTGGCGCGATGTTCGCGGCGTTTCCGGGCTGGTATGCCACCGTGTTCTCGACGCTGTACCTGCCGCTGCTGGTGATCCTGTTCGGGATGATCGTGCGGGCGGTCGCCATCGAGTGGCGCGGCAAGATCGACGACCCGAAATGGCGGGCGTGGGCCGACTTCGGCATCGCCGCCGGGTCGTGGCTGCCCGCGGTGCTGTGGGGCGTGGCGTTCGCGGTGCTGGTCCGCGGGCTGCCGGTGGACGCCGACCACCATGTCCACCTGTCGATCACCGATGTGCTCAACCCTTACACGTTGGTGGGCGGCATGGCCACCGGTGGGTTGTTTTTGCTGTACGGCGCGGTGTTCGTGGCGTTGAAAACCGCCGGCGCGATCCGCGACGACGCGCTGCGGTTCGCGACGTGGCTGTCACTGCCGGTGACTGCGCTGGTAGCCGGTTTCGGGTTGTGGACCCAACTGGCCTACGGCAAGACCTGGACGTGGCTGGTGCTGGCGGTCGCGGTCGTCGCGCAGTTGGCGGCGGTGGCGTTGGTGTGGCGCCGCAGCTTCGACGGCTGGGCATTCGCCTCGACCGCGGTGGTGGTGGCCGCGGTGGTGATCCTGCTGTTCGCTGCGCTGTACCCCAACCTGGTGCCGTCCACGCTCAACCCGGCCTGGAGCCTGACGATCTATAACGCGTCGTCGAATCCCTACACGCTGAAGGTCATGACGTGGGCGGCGCTGGTCTTCGCCCCGTTGGCGGTCGCCTACCAAGGTTGGACGTATTGGGTTTTCCGGCAGCGGATTTCGGCCGAGCGGATGCCTGCGTCGACTGGCCTGGCGAGACAACCGTCGCGAGGATGAGCCAAAGCCGAGCGCCGCTGGACCCCCGCTTGTGGCGGGCATCGACGGCGGTGCGCCGGTTTTTGGCCGCCACGGTGGCCTACGGTGTGGTGATCGCCGGCTGCGCGGTCGCCTCGGCGGTGGTGCTGGCGCAGATCGCCGCCCGGGTGATCACCGACCCGTCCACCCGCAGCATCGAGCGTTGGCTGCCGCTGATCTCGATCCTGGCGGCGCTGTGGGCCGTTCGCACGGCGGCCCACTGGCTGCAAGCTCGGCTGGGCCAGCGGGGCGCCAGCGCGGTAATCGCCGATCTGGCGGGTCAGGTGCTGAGAGCGGTGACCGCGCGCGCCCCCCGGGAACTGGCCGACCGGCGCGACGCCGCCGCGACGGTGGTGACCCGCGGCCTGGACGGGTTGCGCCCCTACTTCACCGCCTACCTGCCCGCGTTGGCGCTGGCCGCGATCTTGACCCCGGCCACCGTGGCGGTGATTGCGCTCTACGACCTGAAGTCGACGGTGATTGTGGCGGTCACGTTGCCGCTGATCCCGGTCTTCATGGTGCTGATCGGCCTGGCCACCACCGACCGGTCAGCGGCCGCGCTGGCGGCCATGACGACACTGCAGGCCAGGCTGCTGGATCTGATCGCCGGCATCCCCACGCTGCGCGCGCTGGGTCGGGCTGCCGGGCCCGAGCATCGCATCGCCGAACTGTCGGCCGCGCACCGCCGTTCGGCGATGGCAACGCTGCGGATCGCCTTCTTGTCTGCTCTGGTGCTGGAGCTGCTGGGCATGCTCGGCGTTGCGCTGGTCGCCGTCAGCATCGGCCTGCGCCTGGTGTTCGGGCAGATGAGCCTGACCGCGGGCCTGGCGGTGCTGCTGCTGGCGCCGGACGTGTACTGGCCGCTGCGCCGGATCGGGGTGGAATTCCACGCCGCCCAGGACGGCCGCGCCGCCGCCGACAAGGCTTTCGCGTTCATCGACGACTCCCCCGGCCCGGCCCCGGGGCACCGTACTGTGACCGTGCGTGGCGCGGTGATCCGCGCCGAACGACTCAGCGTCGCCGGCCGGGACGGCTTTGCGCCATACGATCTCACCGCGGTGATCGAGCCGGGCCAGGTGACGGTGCTCACCGGCGCCAACGGCGCGGGCAAGAGTACCACGCTGCAGTGCATCGCCGGGCTCACGGTGCCGACGTCGGGGCGGATCACCGTGGCCGGGATCGACGTCGCTGACCTGGACCCAACCCGGTGGTGGCGTCAGCTGTCCTGGCTGCCTCAACGCCCGGTGCTGATCCCGGGCAGTGTCGCCGACAACCTGACCCTGTTCGGCGAACTCGCAGATGCAGAAACTGCCTGTGCCACATCGGGTTTCGATCTGGTGTTAGCGCAGCTGCCCGGCGGCACGCGTACCGAGCTCGGGCGCGGCGGCGTCGGGCTGTCGCTGGGTCAGCGACAGCGGCTCGGCCTGGCCCGCGCGCTCGGATCACTCGCGCCGGTGCTGTTGCTCGACGAGCCGACCGCCCACCTGGACGCCCAGACCGAGCACCGGGTGTTGCGGGCCCTCGTCGAGCGGGCGCGGGCTGGCGCGACGGTACTCGTCGTCGGCCACCGTGACCCGGTGCTGGCGATTGGCGACCGGGTGATCGCCGTGGGCGCGAGTCATTATGCGCCGACCTGATCTGCTGACCGCGTCAACGCTGCTGCGCCCGCGGCTGCCCCGGCTGGTGCTTGCCGTCACGTTGGGGGTGCTGTCGCAGGCCAGCGCGCTGGGGCTGGCCGGGGTGTCGGCCTGGCTGATCACCCGTGCCTGGCAGATGCCGCCGGTGCTGGACCTGTCGGTCGCCGTCGTGACGGTACGCTCGTTCGCGATTTCCCGCGGCGTGCTGCACTACTGCGAGCGACTGGCCACCCACGACACCGCGCTGCGCGCGGCGGGCACCGCCCGCGCGGAAATCTACCGGCGCTTAGCGCACGGACCCGCCGACGTCGCGACCCGGCTGCACAGCGGTGAGCTGGTGGCGCGGGTCGGCGCCGACGTCGACATGCTGGCCGATGTGCTGGTGCGCGCCCTGCTGCCGATCGGAGTCGCGGTCGTGCTCAGCGTGGCCGCCGTGGCCGTGATTGCGGTGATCTCGCCGGCGGCTGCTGCGGTGCTGGCGGTCTGCCTGCTCACCGCCGGGGTGATCGCACCGTGGCTGTCGGCGCGGGCGGCCACGGCAGCCGAAGAGGTTGCCCGCCAATACCTGGCCGATCGTGATGTGGCGGCGATGCTCGCGCTGGAGCACGCCAGCGAGCTGCGCGTCAGCGGCAGACTGCCCGACATCGTCGCCGAGTCGCAGCGCCGGCAACGCGCCTGGGCCGACGCGATCGACGCCGCGGCAACACCGGCTGCGGTGGCCGCTGCCATGCCCACCGCTGCGATCGGGGTCAGCGTGCTCGGCGCGGTGATGGCCGCAATCTCGATCGCGCCCACCGTCGCGCCCACCACCCTGGCAATCCTGATGCTGTTGCCGCTGTCGGCTTTCGAGACGACCACCGCGTTGCCGGCCGCGGCCATCCAGTTGATCCGGTCGCAGATCGCGACGCGGCGGTTGCTCGAACTGGCCCGCGCAGATCAGCCCTGCGCCGACCCGACTCGCCCACCGGTGCGGCCGCATCCACCGACGACCTACCGGCTGTGCGCCGCCGATATCCTTGCTGGCCACCGTGTTGACCACTCGACCCGGGTGACGGTGGATCTGCGACCCGCTGCCAGGCTCGCGGTCACCGGCCCCAGCGGCTCCGGCAAGACGACGCTGCTGATGACACTGGCCGGCCTGTTGGCGCCGCTGCACGGCCAGGTTGAGTTGGACGGGACCGCGCTCAGTGATTTCGACGAAGGCCAATTACGCAACGCCATCACCTTTTTCGCCGAAGACGCACACATTTTCGCCACCACCGTCCGCGACAACCTGCTGGTGGCCCGCCGCGACTGCCGCGACGACGAGTTGATGGCGGTGCTGCACCGGGTCGGACTCGACGGGTGGCTGGCTGGCCTGCCCGACGGCTTGGCGACGGTGTTGTCCGGCGGCGCCCACGCGCTGTCCGCGGGTCAGCGCCGCCGGCTGCTGCTGGCCCGGGCCCTGCTCTCGCCGGCTCGCATCGTGCTGCTCGACGAACCCATCGAGCACCTCGACGCCACCGACGCCGAGGTGATCCTGCGCGGGCTGCTCGAACCGGAAGGCGGGCTGATCGGCGCAGAACGGACGGTGGTCGTGGCCACTCACCATCTCCCCGACGACATTCGCTGCCCGGAACTGAGTCTCAACGACGGTGACTCCGGTGGGCCGTCACCCGCACCGGTCCGAGCAGAGCTCCAGCTTCGAGACGCTGTCACCGCCACCGGAATGGACGGTTGAGAGTCAACGTCCGCTCCGCTTTGGGGTACCAGCCCTGCGGGGCGTACTGGCTGGTGTGCAGATAGCACTGCACTCGCACGTCGCAACTGTCGGGGGTGTTCTCCGGGTTGAAAGTGATCAGACGGCTCATGGGCAACGTGGTCAACGGCGCGTGATAGCGGCTCAACACGGCGACATTGAGGAACCAGGTGCCCCAGCGGCGCTCGATGTGCGTCTTACCGCCGAAGGAATCGTCGGGATTCGTATGAGTGTGGCCGTCCAACCACATCGCCACCCGACCGGGACGGGCTGCCAAGAACTTCTCGAATGCTCCCGAATCCGGTTTGCTGTCAACCCAGTACAGAAACGACGCACCTTGCGGTGTGCCCTGTTTGTAGGGGCGGTGGTAGTGCTCCTCCCAGGCTCCTGCCGCATTCTTGCGCACACCGTCCCACTCGCCAGAAGCCACGGTGGTGTCTTTCAGGACGTAATGGTAGACGGCGATGATGAGGGCGTCGGCGTTGTCATCGACCATCGACGTGAACCAGTCGAATGTCTCACCGCTGACCACTCCGCCGGGATTGCCTCCGAGTGGGCCCCGCCCGATGGATTGGGTGGGCTCGTTGCGGTCGCTCATCATCAGAAAGAGCAGATTGCCGACGCGAAACGAGTACCGCTCCCAGGTCCCCTCGACGGGGTAGCGACGCGCTGCGGGATCGACCCCGGAGAACTCGGTGTGCTCGCCGAGGGGATCGACCCATTTCTGCCACCACCAGGCCTCTGGTTCCGCAAGGCCGCTGCGGTCGTGGTTTCCGGACACGCTGTAGATATCTTCACGTCGGTGAAGATGCAGGGCCGAGAACTGCTCGCGGACTTCACGTCCCTCGGCGTCGTCGGGCAGGCTGTGCTGAGCACCCGACATATCGCCGACGTCGACGGCGATGTCCCAGGAGAACGGCGGTCCACCCTCGGAGCCGCCGAATTCCGACTGTGAAATCGCCTCGGCAAGGCTGCTTCTGCCGAACGTCTTGTCCGTCCCGACATGGGCGTCACCGAACGCCCAGAGCCGAAATGATGGTGTCTTCGCATTATCGGGCATCAGGTTGTGGTTCCTGTCTACGGTGCGTGGACGCCGACCCTCCTTCACCGTGCCGCCGCTTGGCTGGTCCACCGCTACAGGTGATGGTTACCGCGATCACCAACAGCAGCGGGATCGCCGCCGGCGCCAGCACGTCGGCAAGTGTCAGCAGGCCCTGGGTCTGTCCGCCGGTCAGCACCGCACCGAGGGCGGTCATCCCGGCGAAGCCACTGAGCACGACAACGAGGAGCACGACAGCGTTCACGGTTATCGGCTGGCTTTGGTGGTTCGTTTGGGTGTGCGGGGGTTGCGGGCCCGGGCCGCCGGGGACCGTCAGCCGGCCCGCGTCGTGATATACCAGCCGCGCCGTGGTCACCATGGCGATCACCGTCGCCGCGGTGAACAGCCACCCGCTCAGCGCCAGTTGGATCCCGCCGCTCAGAATGTGGCCGCTGGTGCACCCGTCGGCCATCCTGGCGCCGA
>NZ_JBYCLE010000188.1:0-13393 GCF_057473765.1 Mycobacterium sp. TH-M106
GCCGGGCGCAGCGGGTCGCCGCCTACCTAGCCGCCTATCCGGCGGCCGCGCCCACTTCGATGAACGGGGCGCCGAAGTCTGCGACCGGCGCGAAACCATGGTTGCGGGCCAGCGCGCAGCCGGCGCGGATCAGGGCGTTGATCGCAATGAACCCGGCCTGGTCGGCCACCACGAGCGGTGTCAGCAGCCGATTGTGCACGAATCCGAACGCCAGGCCGGCGGCCGGATCGGCCCAGCCGAGGGAACCGCCTAGCCCGGCGTGGCCGAAGCCGGGCATCACGCCGGGTACCGGCACGGCGTGGTAGCCGAGATGGAACGCCAACGGCACCACCAGGTTGCCGTCCGGGCGGAGACTCGGCCGGCCACTGAGGCCGGCTACTACCTGCGGCGAAAGGAACCGGACACCGTCGATCTGCCCGCCGTTGGCTATCGCGCCGTACATCCGGGCCAGCCCGCGAGCCGTCGCCACCCCGTTGACCGCGGGAGCCTCGGTGTCCAGCAGTGGAATGTCGCCTTGCACCACGGTTCTGGCGCGGGGGAAGTACATGGCGCCAAAGCCGGCGCTGCACTGCAGTGCGGCGATTTTGGGGGCCAGATAGTCGAAGATCGGGTTCGCCGACCTGCTCTGCGGCATGATGATCTGCGCCGCGCCGGTCGGGGCACCGCCCGGTGGCCGGCCCAGGTGCAGGCCGTCGGTGTTCAGCGGTGCCGCCAGCTCGTCGCGGATCAACTCCCGCATGCCCTTGTCGGTGACGGCGCGGGCCAGCCCCGACATCAGCCAACCGTAGGTCAACGCATGGTATGCGGGTTTGCCCAGCATGTACCGGGCCGGTGCAGCCGCTAGCCGTTGCTCCATCAGCATGTGGTCCAGCAAGTCTTCTCTGCTGGCACCGCGCAGATGCGATAGGCCGGCCCGGTGCCGCATCAGCTGACGGACGGTGATCATCGATTTGCCATTCGCGGCGAACTCAGGCCAGTACTCAGCTACCGGTTTCTCGTAGTCGATCATCCCCCGGTCGACCAGCCGGTGGACGACAGTAGAAGCCATGCCTTTGGTTGCCGAGAACACCATCGACCCGGTATTTGCCGACCACGGCACCCGCCCGCGCCGGTCAGCCCAGCCGGTCCACACATCGACCACGGGCTGGCCGTCGAGGTACACGGCCAGCGCGCCGCCGCCGAATCGGCGCCCGGGGAACATGGCGGCAAAGCTGCGCACCGCCCAGGCAAAGCTGCGGTCCGCCGCACCGTGCACGCCGGGCGGAAGCGCCCAGCGCCGGTCACCACGGCCCGGCCGCCTCATTGCTGCCTCAAGCTGGCCCATAGCAACAAATCTACTCTGCGGTCCAGCAAATTGAATTAAAGTTATCTAACCGTTAGCCAGACGCCGCTTTAACTATGTGCTGGGCGGCTAGAGCCGGGGTCAATTCCCCGGCCGCGACTCGGCGTTCGATGTCGGCTCGCAGTCTGCGAACCTCGGGATTGGACAGCACCCGCTCCAACACGGTGTCGCGGACCAGCTGCCAGGTCCAGTCGACTTGTTGAGCGCGGCGGCGTGCCTGGAATTCGCCGCTGTCGATAAGCACCCGGTGGTGCCGCTGCACGGTGTCCCACAACTCGCTCAACCCATCTCCTTCGATCGCGCTCATCGTCAAAACTGGTGGTCGCCAAAGTGTTTCGCGCGGATGGATCAACCGGATCACCGCGGACAGTTCCCGGGCAGCCACCCGAGCCTCGGCCAGATGCTCACCGTCGGCCTTATTGACCACCACGACGTCGGCCAGCTCGAGCACACCCTTCTTGAGTCCCTGCAACTGGTCGCCGGCGCGGGCCAGGGTCAACAGGACGAAGGTGTCGACCATGCCCGCCACCGCCACTTCGGACTGCCCGACACCGACGGTCTCGACCAGTACCACGTCGAATCCGGCAGCCTCCAGCAGCACGATGGTCTCCCGGGTGGCCCTGGCAACCCCGCCCAGCGTGCCCGAGGTCGGCGAGGGCCGGATGTAGGCGTCCGGATGCACCGCCAGCTGCGGCATGCGAGTCTTGTCGCCCAGGATCGATCCACCGGTTCGGGTCGACGACGGATCGACGGCCAGCACCGCTATCCGGTGGCCCTGCCCGATCAGTTGCATGCCCAGCGCCTCGATGGTGGTTGACTTGCCCACCCCCGGGACCCCGGTGATACCGACGCGCTGGGCGCCTCCCGCCGCGCCGGCGAGCGCCAGCAGCAGCTGCTGCGCCTGTTCGCGGTGGTCGGGACGAACGGACTCGACCAGGGTGATGGCGCGCGGCAGGGCTGAGCGGTCACCGGCCCGCACCGCCCCGGCTAACTCGGCCAGCTCGGGGGTGAGTTCACCGGCCGCTGCTTCACGTTTACTCGAGGTCATAGCCGCGCCGCTCGGCGAGGGTCTGCAGCAGGTCGACTGCGGCGTCGGCGATCACCGTGCCGGGCGGAAAGATCGCGGTCGCGCCTGCGGCGTACAGCTCGTCGAAGTCGCCCGGCGGGATCACCCCGCCGACCACGATCATGATGTCGGGCCGGCCCACCTGCACCAGCGCATCGCGCAGTGCCGGGACCAACGTCAGATGCCCAGCAGCCAGCGACGAAACACCCACTACGTGAACGTCGTTGTCTGCGGCTTGACGGGCTACCTCGTCAGGGGTGGAGAACAGCGCCCCGACGTCGACGTCGAACCCTATGTCGGCGAACGCGGTGGCGATCACCTTCTGCCCGCGGTCATGCCCGTCCTGGCCCATCTTGGCAACCAGGATCCTGGGCCGGCGGCCGTCGAGTTCGGCGAATTTCTCGACCAGTGCGGTGACAGCCGAAAGTGGTCTGATGCTTCCCCTCCCCACCTCGTCGCGGTAGACCCCGGCGATGGTACGGATCTGCGCCCGATGGCGCCCGTAGACCTTCTCCAGAGCGTCGGAGATCTCCCCCACTGTGGCCTTGGCACGGGCAGCGTCGATGGCCAGCGCCAGCAGGTTGTTGCCCGGTTCGGCCGCACCCCCGGCGCGCGCGGACGGTTGAGCCGCCGCTGCGCGAGTCAGCGCGGCCAGCGCGGCATCACAGGCCGCCTGGTCCCGCTCGGCGCGCAGTTGCCGCAGTTTGGCCAGCTGTTCTGCCCGCACCCGGCTGTTTTCGATCTTGAGCACCTCGACCGGGTGACCTTCGTCAACCGGATCGACCTGGTACTTGTTGACCCCGATCACCGGCTGTCGCCCGGAGTCGATGCGGGCCTGCGCGCGCGCGGCGGCCTCCTCGATGCGCAGCTTCGGGATCCCATCGCTGATGGCCTGCGCCATGCCGCCGTGTTCTGCCACCTCGGCGATGTGCGTTCGAGCGCGCTCGGCCAATGTATGGGTCAGCCACTCCACGTAGTAGGAACCGCCCCACGGGTCGACCGGGCGGGTGGTGCCGGACTCCTGCTGTAGCAGCAACTGGGTGTTACGGGCGATCCGCGCGGAGAAGTCGGTGGGCAGCGCAAGCGCCTCGTCTAGCGCGTTGGTGTGCAGCGACTGGGTGTGACCCT
Organism: Mycobacterium sp. TH-M106; assembly: GCF_057473765.1. Classification (NCBI taxonomy): domain Bacteria; kingdom Bacillati; phylum Actinomycetota; class Actinomycetes; order Mycobacteriales; family Mycobacteriaceae; genus Mycobacterium; species Mycobacterium sp. TH-M106. The sequence goes on from NZ_JBYCLE010000188.1 coordinate 3,537, forward strand.
GGGTGGCGGCCATCGCCTCGATGCAAGTTCGGGCGACGTTATTGTAGACGTCCTGCGCGGTCAGCGACCACCCCGAGGTCTGCGAATGGGCGCGCAAAGATGTAGATTTGGGGTTCCGCGGCTCGAATTCGCCGACTAACTCGCTCCACAGCAGCCGGGCGGCGCGCAGCTTTGCGACCTCCATGAAGAAGTTCATCCCGATACCCCAGAAGAATGACAGCCGTGGCGCGAACGTGTCGATGTCCAGGCCCGCACTCAGGCCCGCCCTGATGTACTCCACCCCGTCGGCAAGGGTGTACGCCAGCTCCAAATCCGCTGTGGCGCCGGCCTCTTGCATGTGGTAGCCGGAGATCGAGATGGAGTTGAACTTTCCCATCCTGGCACTGGTGTAGCCGAAGATGTCGGAGATGATCCGCAGCGACGGCTTGGGCGGATAAATGTAGGTGTTGCGGACCATGAACTCCTTGAGGATGTCGTTCTGGATGGTGCCGGCCAACTTCTCCGGCGGCACACCCTGCTCCTCGGCAGCCACCACGTAGAGCGCCAGGATCGGCAGCACCGCACCGTTCATGGTCATCGACACGCTCACCGCGGACAGGTCGATGCCCTCGAAAAGCTGCCTCATATCGAGGATGGAATCGATTGCCACCCCGGCCATCCCGACGTCGCCCTGCACCCGTGGATGGTCGGAGTCGTAGCCGCGGTGCGTGGCCAGGTCGAACGCCACCGACAGGCCCTTCTGACCGGCAGCCAGGTTGCGTCGGTAGAACGCGTTGGAATCCGCCGCGGTGGAGAACCCGGCGTATTGGCGGATGGTCCACGGCTGGTTGACGTACATTGTCGGGTACGGCCCGCGCACGTATGGTGATTCACCCGGAAAGCTGTGCAGCGGATAGCCGTCGTCGGCGGCGGCGGTCCGGTCTGCGGCGATGTAGACGGGTTTGACCGCAATGCCTTCCGGGGTGTGCCAGTCCAGCTGATCGCGGGTGTATCCGTGCGCCGCCGTCGCGGCGGCGATGTGCTTCACAGCGGCCTCGGTGGTGACCGGCTCCGAGTGACGTTCGCCGTGCAGCGCAACGTCGGCGAAGCTGGGGATCGCCGTGGTGCTCGCAGTCATCGGTTCAGGCCCCCAGTCGGGTGAGCAGATCCGACAGCATCTGCACCGCATTGATTTTCGTGGTCAAGAAAACGTCCGGCCTGGGCCTGGTATCGGCGACCGCGCTTTCCGGGCCGGCCAGGCAGACCTCGGCGAACCCGGCAGCATGCGCCGCCGCAACGACGGCACCGGCTTCGACGGCGTAGCGGGCGTCGGTGCCGCACAACACCGCCACCCTCGGCGATCCCGCCTCCGAAACCGCCTGCGCGACGCCGTCGGCAGTAACGGGTCCCGGGTTGGTCGCCTCGATGCCACCGGACGCCAACAGGTTGGTCGCGAACACAGCTCGGGCGTTGTGCTCGGACAGCGGGCCCAACGGCAACAGCAAGACGTGCGGGCGCGACCCACAGCGGGCGAGGTAGGCGTCCGAGCGGTTCCGCAGTGCCTCGAACTCCGCGGCGTAGCGGCGCACCGCACCCGTCGGTCGGGGCTGCGGTTGGGGCAACGGGGGTTCGGACAAAATGGGATATTCGTTGACCCCGGTGATCGCGGTGCGACGGTGCGCGACGTCGTCGGCACGGCGCGAAGAGGTCTCGGCGATCCGCTCGGCGAGGTAACGCAGCGCCTCGGCGAAACCGCCGCGGGACACGTGCTTTTCCAGGTGCTGGAAGTGCGACCAGGCTTGCTGTGCCAGTCGCTCGGTGAGGTCCTCGACGAACCATGATCCGCCAGCCGGATCCAGCACCCGGCCCAGATGTGACTCCTCCAGCAGCAGCAGCTGCGTGTTGCGGGCGATCCGCCGGGAAAATCCGGGTGCAGTGTCCGCCAGCCCGCCGGGGATCGCCGTGTCGAACGGCCACACCAGCACGGTGTCCGCACCACCCACCCCGGCGCCGAATGCCGCCAGCGTGGTGCGCAGCATGTTCACCCACGGGTCGCGCTGGGTCATCATCGGCAACGACGTCTCGGCGTGCACGACGGCCGCCCCGCTGTCCGGCTCGCCGGCTACTTCGGCCACCCGCGCCCAGAGTTGACGCGCGGCCCGCATCTTGGCGATCGTCATGAACTGGTCATCGTCAGCCGCAAAACGAAAGCCGATCTGCTGCAAGGCATCCGCGACCGACAACCCGGATTCGCCGAGCAGCCGCAGATATGCCACGGCGGCGGCAAGAGTCCCAGCGAGCTCCCACGTCGCGGTGGCGCCCAGGTTGTGCAGCGCCGGCCCGTCGACGCTGATCGTCCGCACACCGCGACGGCTGGCGACCCGGGACGCCACCGCGGCCACCTCTTCGGTCGACGGTGCGGGGAGTCCGCTCAGCGACGCGGTTAGCGGGTCGGCGCCCAAGTCGACCGAGAGCGTCTGACGTCTGGCCGGGTCCATGTTCTCGATCAATGCCAGCATCGCGTCGCCGGCCGCGGTGAAATCAGCTCCGGCGTCCAGCACCACCGGGACCAGCTCCAGGTAGATACCGTCGAACACCTGATCCATGTCAGTGGGCGACACCGCGCCGGATCCGATGCGCAGCCGCAGTGCACTGACCCCTTCGGTCAACGCACGCAGCAGCGCACCGTTGATCTCGCCAGCCGAGGCGTTACCGTCTGCGCCGTTTGCCGGAAACACCTCGGCGACCTTCCAGCCGGTGTTGACGTCGCGTAGCGCGTCGGCACCCCGGACGTAGGGCCACTGACCGGGCAGCGGCCGCTCCGGCAGCGCGTCGAACGCGGTGTAGAGCGCACGGATGCTGATCCCGCCCGGACCGGCCCCGCCTTCTGCCGGCGTGTCCAGCAGCCGTTCGGGTTCCCCCCCGGTTTCGAGGACGAGTTCGTCGGGGTCACGGCGCAAGCTTTTGGCCAGCACCGCGGCTACCGCTGTCCGCCAGCGGGCGCGCGCCTGGTCCAATCCGACGGGCACCTGCACTGACACCGGCGGCCCCCTTTGTCGCAGCATGGATTGGTCGATGACCAGGCTAATTGATGGGCGTCAGCGCCGGTGAAACGCCACCGCGGTAACGCTGGCCGTTCACCGCCGGCGCGGCCCGTAACCTTGACCAGCGTGGCTGCCCCAACCCTCCGGGAGATCGCCCGCCAGATCGCCGTGTGGAGGCTCGTCATCACGGCCGCCGCGATCTCGATCCTGGTCACGGCGGCGCTGCTGGTCCGGGTGCCCACCGCCGTGCAGTTGCGTGACTGGGCTGCGTCGGCCGGCGCGTGGTTCCCACTGGTTTTCCTGGCCACGCACGTCGTCGTCACGGTGTTCCCGTTTCCGCGCACCGCGTTCACGCTGGCCGCCGGACTGCTGTTCGGCCCGTGGCTGGGCATCGTGCTGGCGGTACTGGCCAGTGCGCTCAGCGCCCTGGCCGCACTGCTGCTGATCCGGGCTGTCGGCTGGCAGCTCAGCCGGTTGGTGCGCCACCCCGGAGTGGATGCGCTGGATACGAGGCTGCGGCAACGCGGTTGGCCGGCGGTGGTATCGCTGCGGCTGATTCCGGCCATCCCGTTCTCGGTGATCAACTACGCCGCCGGCGCGTCGGCTGTGCGGGTGCTGCCCTACACGCTGGCCACGCTGGCCGGCCTGTTCCCCGGCACCGCCGCTGTGGTGATCCTCGGCGACGCGCTCACCGGCGAGGTCAGTCCGCTGTTGTTTCTGGTGTCGGTGGGCACAGCCTTCGTCGGGGTGGCGCTGCTGATCTACGAAGTGCGCGGGCACCGAAGTGGCAGCTCACACTCACCGCTGCGGCACCAGCACGGCGACATCGCTGTGTAGTTGGGCGAGGCCCTGGTCGAGAGTGGCCAGCCGCCCGCCGCGCGTTCGAGCCAGTTGCGCCAGGTAGGCATCCGTCACCTGGCGGTGCCCGATCACACCTGTGAGTTCCACGTCGGCATACGAGATGGTGTCAGGCCAGAATTCGTGCCGCGAATCGCCGGAGATCGTGTTGACCATTTCCCGAACCGAGTCGGTTGGCTGGCCTTGCCGGACCAACAGCCGCGCCAGACTCCCCTGGGTGATCGGGCACGTCGCAAATGACGTGCGCATTGCGGTGAACCACGCCTCGGCCGAGTCGTGGTGGACGTGACCGGAGACCACGAGCGCGATCAGCACGTTGGCGTCCAGCAGCGTCGTCACTCCTCATCCTCCAGCGACCGGACGTCTTCAGAGGTGATGACGGTGCCAAGGCTCACCACGGGCAGGCCTGTTCGTGGGCTCGGGGATATCGGCGCCGCGTTGGGGGGTTCCAACCCGCGGCGCATCAGGGAGACGACCGTCTCACTAAGGGTGCGATGAGTGTCCCGGGCGATGGCATGTACGTGTTTGTGCAAGTCATCGGGGAGATCGACGGTAGTTCGCATGTATGCATCATACATCGCCGCATCATGATGCGGCGCAGCTACGGATCGATCAGGACACCCGGATTCAGGACACCGGCGGGGTCGAGGGATTGTTTGGCCGCGCGCAGCGCCTTCGCGAACGGTTCCGGACGCTGCCGGTCATACCAGGGGCGGTGGTCCCGGCCGACGGCGTGGTGGTGGGTGATGGTCGCCCGCTGCTCGGAGAGTGCCTGCGACACCGCCGCTTTGATCTCGTCCCACTGACCGAGCGTTTTACCCCACCGGCCGGCGGCGTAGACACCGAAGTAGGGTGCCGGCCCGTCGGGGTAGACGTGGGTGAACCGACAGGTCAGCACCCCGCTGACACCGACCGCGGCCAAGGCCTGGGTGGCGGCGTCGGTGACCGCAGCCCGCAGGCCGTCGAAAGTGTCCCAGGTGCAAGCGGTTTCAAAGGTTTCGGCGATCATCGAATGCTGCGCCAGCGCATCGCGCTGGTAGGGCATGCGGATAAACGACGTTCGCCACGCGCCGGCCGCGCCGGCGGCCGGGTTGGTGTCGGCGGAGTCGCTGTAGCGCACTCCGTCGGGCAGGTCGGGGAGTGTGCCACCGTGGTCGGTGACGATCTCCACCGCGCGGCTCATCCACGGCTGCACCGGGTGGTCGGCGGATTCGAACCCGAGCACCAGCACACCGCCCGTTGTCGCGGTGCCGGCGTTGAGCAGCGCCTCCGTCGGGTCCAGCAGGCGGCAGTTGGTGGGAGACAGACCCGACTGCGCCAGTGTTCGGGTTGCCTCCACGGCCCGGGTGTAGTCGGCGAAGGTCACCGAGGCGGCGGCACGCCACCGCGGCCGGCTTTGCAGGCGCATCCACCCTTCGGTGATCACACCGAGGGTGCCCTCCGAACCGAGGAACATCGCATCCGGTGACGGGCCCGCCCCAGAGCCGGGCAGCCGCCACGATTCGCTGACGCCCGACGGGGTGATGATCCGCATCGACTCGGTGAGGTCGTCGATGTGGGTGTAGCCGGTGGCGAAGTGCCCACCGGAGCGGGTGGCCAGCCAGCCGCCGAGGGTGGAGAACTCGAACGACTGCGGGAAGTGCCGCAGCGTGTAGCCGGCGCCGCGGAGCTGGTCCTCCAGTGCGGGGCCGAGGGCGCCGGCCTGAATCCGCGCCGCGCGGCTGACCGTGTCGATCTCGAGCACTCGGTCCATCGCGGTGAGATCCAGTGCGACGACGCCGGGGTAGTCACCATCGCACCGCGGTTCGACCCCGCCGACCACCGAGCTGCCGCCGCCGAACGGGATCACCGCGATCCGCGCGGCGGTGCACCAGTCCAGCACGTCGACGACGTCGTCGTCCGTCGCCGGCCGCAGCACCAGATCCACCACATGGTCGACGCGCCCCATCAGGCAACGCACCACGTCCCGGAACCCCTGACCGTGGCTGTGCCGCAGCCGATCTGACGGATCGACCGAGGCGATTGCGGCCAGCGGCGCCGGCGCGTTCACCCGCGGCTCGGGTATGTCGAGGCTCTCGACGGCGGGTGGTTGGTGCAGCGTCAGGTCCGCGTCGGGCAACAGCTGTCGGACTCGGCGCAGCATCGCGTCTCGCTCGTCGGGACGCACGGCATCCTCGACGTTGCCCCATCCCCACCACGAGCGCGTCTTCGTCGACATCAGCTCACCTTCCCAGACCTTCCCAGCAGGGTCACGGCCTGATCGGCGATCGCCGCCACGATGCCGCCCGCCGGCGCGGTCGCGTGGATCAAGCCGACGGCTTGGCCCGCGGTGACATTGGCGAGGGTGTAGTCCCGTTCGGCGACCGCCCGCCGGTATTGCGCGATGACGTGGTCGCCGTCGACACCGCCACGCACGCCGGATTCGTGCCAGCGGTCGGTGAAGGCATTGCGCAGCACGCTCATGCTGTGCCCCGCCGGCCATCGGTAGCCGCGCACGGCATCGTAGACATCGGTGCGGCAGGTGCTGTCGCCGGTGGCTGCCGCGACGACGTCGCGGGCTTGCGCGGTCGTCAGGGCTTCGGCGGCAGTGTAGAAGCAAGTGCCGCAGAGCACACCCGCCGCACCCAGCATCAGTGCTGCTGCCAGCCCGCGGCCGTCGGCGATGCCGCCCGCTGCCAGCACCGGTGTCCCGGTTCCGCGGTCGGCGACCAGATCGACGACCTCGGGTACCAGCGTCATCGTGGTACGGGGGCCGTAGCCGTGCCCGCCGGCCTCACTGCCCTGCGCCACCAGCACGTCGGCATCCGCCTGCAGCGCACGGTCGGCCTGGTCAAGGTCTTGGACCTGGCAGATCAACCGCGCACCCGAGGACTTGATCACGCCGGCGAACGGCTCAGGGTCGCCGAACGAGAGCATCACCGCCACCGGACGATATGCCAGTGCCAGGTCGAGCAGTTCCGGCTGGCCGGCCAGCGACCAGGTGATGAATCCGCAGCCCACCCGCGTACCGTCGGCACGACGGAACTCGCGGTTGAGCCACGTTTCGTCGCCGTAGCCGCCGCCGATCAGACCGAGCCCACCGGCGTTGCTGACCGCCGCGGCGAGTCGGCCGCCGGAAACTTCGGCCATCGGCGCGGACACGATCGGATAGTCGATGCCCAACAGCTCGGTCGCGGTGGTGGACAACGGCTTCAACGACTGTCCTGACGACGACATCGGCGGCCTCCCCGGCAAACATACGCCGGTGCCGGGTGTTCTCAACCCATACCAGCACGCTGCAGTGCTACATCACCTGCGATACAGCTAAGGTGCCGGCGTGGTCGCTATCACCGTTCGCGATGTTCCCGATGCGGTCCGCGACGAGTTGGCCGCCCGAGCTGCCCGCGCCGGGCAGTCACTGCAGGAGTATCTGCGGAACCTGCTTGTGACGACCGTGGACAAGCCGCTCGTCGCCGATGTCATTGCCCGCGCCCGGGCACGGGTCGATGCCACCGGCGCTCGTTTGGATGCCAGGGACATCCTCGGCGCCAAAGACACCGACCGCCGGTGACGCCGGTGGTCAAGGGCGTCGTCTGCGACGCGTCCGCGGTGGTCGCAGTGCTGCTGGATTCCGGCAGCGACGGTCGGTGGGCGACCGCACATCTGGTCAGCGCGGATCTGTTCGCGCCAGCGCTACTGCCTTACGAATCCGCCCCCTGGTGACACTGGACCGGCGAATTCGGCGGGCTCCCGGGATCGTCTGCCCGGTCGTCGTCCCCGCTGCCGATTGACTCACCCGCTCGGGTGGAAAACGCCACCGAAGCCCCGACGTCTCGTTAGAGTCCGACCAGCAAGGGCTCAAGCGCTGAAAGGACAGGGGCAAATGGCTGATCGGAGTGCCGCGGCACGCAAGTACCTGACCGAGTTGATCGGCACGTTCGTGTTCACCTTCGCGGTGATCGGTATCGTCGCGAATCCTGGGTGCGGCATGGCCGGGTCAGCACTCGGCATCGGGGCTGCGCTGATGGTGATGGTGTACGCCGCCGGCCACGTCTCGGGCGGCCACGTCAACCCGGCGGTCTCGATCGCGGCGTATCTGCGCGGTGCGCTGCCGCTCGGCGACCTCGCGCCGTACATCGTCGCGCAACTGCTCGGGGCGCTCGCGGCCTTCGGGGTGGGCTTCGCGTTGTGGCGCGACAAGTACTTCGGCGAGGCAGCCGCTGACCTGGGCGGCAAGGTCGGGGCGGCCTTCGTCGCCGAGTTGGTGTTCACGTTCGCACTGTGCTACATCGTGTTGCACACCGCCACCAGCAAGGACACCGAGGGCAACAGCTTCTACGGTCTGGCCATCGGCTTCATCGTCACGGTCGGCGTGGTGGCGGTCGGCGGCATCTCCGGTGCGTCGTTCAACCCCGCCATCACCTTGGGCCTGATGCTGCCGGGCCTGTTCTGCTGGAAGTTCCTCTGGGTCTACTGGGTCGCCGAGGTGCTCGGTGGCGTCATCGCCGCCTATGCCTACAAGGCGACCACTCCCAGCGATCGGGGTGCCCGCACCGGATAGACCCGGCTAGGTCGGGTCCGGAGCAGCCCGATCCGGACCTTTGACCGTCATCGCGGCAAACACCGCCAGGAACGACGCCGCCGGAATCATGTCGACAATGCGGTCGCGCACCCGGACATGCGCACCGACGGCCAACACGAAATACAGCGTCAGCATCGCGGTGGTGAGTCGGGCCAGTCCCGGAAACCGGAACACCGACAGCAGCCCGAGTGTGGCGGCAGCCTTCACCACGGGAAGCACCGGTCGAATTGCGGTCGGCACCTCTAGCCTGTCCATCACGGTGGCGATGTACGGAAGCGGGATGGCGCACGCCACCGCGTCGCCGGCCTCGAACGCGGCCAGCGCGACATAGGTCCGCCGGGATGTCAGGGCGCTCATCAGCTCCTCCCCGAGTCGAGCTCAGGCGGGGTCACCAGACCTTCGACCGGCTTGCGGGCGTCAGCCTCGGCTTTGGCGATAGCCTCGCCCAAAGCCTGCGCGATCGCCGGATCGGTCTGGGTGGTGAACCAGTCGGCGACCTCGGCGCTGTCGTCCTCTGGCCGGGGCAGATCCTCTTCTACCGGTGCGGGCTGGTACCGGAAGACCCCGTCTGCATCCGGCGCACCCAGCAGCTTAGTGAAACCTTGCAGCGCGGAACCGAAGTCGCTGGGTATCACCCACACCTTGTTGGCCTCGCCGCGGGCCAGCTCCGGTAGCACCTGCAGATACTGGTAGGCCAGCAGCTCGGGGGTGGGCCGGCCGGCCTTGATCGCGGCGAACGTCTTCTCGATGGCCTTGGCCTGCCCCTGCGCCTGCAGGTAGGCGGCCGCCCGCTCCCCCTGCGCACGCAGCATCGTCGACTGCCGATCGGCTTCGGCGGCCAGGATCGCGGACTGCTTGGCACCCTCGGCGGTGAGGATTTCGGCTTGCTTCTGCCCCTCGGCCTGTTTGATCGCTGCTTCCCGCTGGCCTTCGGCGGTCAGGATCATCGCCCGCTTCTCGCGGTCGGCCTTCATCTGCTTTTCCATCGACGCTTGAATGGACGGCGGCGGGTCGATGCTGCGCAGCTCGACGCGGGCCACTCGCAGCCCCCAGCGGCCGGTGGCCTCGTCGAGCACGCCGCGCAGTTGCCGGTTGATCTGGTCACGCGAGGTGAAGGTCTGCTCCAGGGTCATGCCGCCGACCACGTTTCGCAGCGTGGTGGTGGTCAGCTGCTCGACGCCGACGATGTAGTTGCTGATCTCGTATACCGCCGCCTGCGGATTGGTGACCTGGAAGTAGACGACGGTGTCGATGGCCAGGGTCAGGTTGTCCTCGGTGATCACCGGCTGGGGCGGAAAGGACACCACCCGCTCCCGCAGGTCGATCCGGGCGCGGATTCGGTCGATGAACGGCACCAACAGCGTCAACTGGCCGCTGACTGTGCGGCTGTAGCGGCCCAGCCGTTCGATCACCGC
>NZ_JBYCLE010000189.1:0-2793 GCF_057473765.1 Mycobacterium sp. TH-M106
AACGAAACCGGGTGCTAACCAAGTGGTTCAACGCCAGTGCCGTCCGCTTCATCGGCAGCCAACGATTCTCCATCACCATGGAGAACGACGTGTCCACCAGCAACGCCACCGCGGCCTGGGTGCGGGTCTCCGTCTCGGAGACCTCGACGTCGTCGACGGTGATGGTAATCCGCGAATCCGGACCCAGGGCTGGGCGTCCCGCCTGCCGCAGCACCGCGTTGGTCAATGTGCGGGTGACGTTCCACGGCTCGGTGTCGCCGAACTGCCAGGGGCGCGTCGCGCCGGTCAACTCACCGGCCGCCCCGGCCCGGCGGTGGTCGCGTTCGCCCCGGCGTCCGGAGAGTTGCTGTGCGACATCGCGTAGCGCAGTCTGGCCGAGCTGGCGCATCGCCTTGGGCGAGAGCCGCCACTGCCCGTCGGAACTGCGGTCGAAATATCCTTGGTTGACCAGTGCGCGTTCCAGCTCGGCCAGCGTCTGGGCCTCGACGGCAGCCTGGTCGCCGAGTTGGCGGGCTAGCGCGTCTAGGTCGACGTCGTCCATGGTGGCGCCGGGATAACTCTGCGACAGCTGGTCGGCCAGCTGCTCCAGCTCAGCGATGTCGGCCAAAGCCCGGGCGCCTTCGGCCATGCCGAACGGGTTGTCCCCGGAGAACTCCGAGGATCCCGTCCAGTCCTCGCCCGGGCGCAGCGTCTGCAAGTGCGCGTCCAGCCGGCCCAGGGCCTGTTGCAGCGCCGGAGATCCGAACGCCTGCATGGCCAATGCCTGCAACTCGGCTCGCTGCTGCGGACTCAGGCTGTTGAGGAACCGCTGCGCTGCAGCGGCCCGACGTGCCAGCGAGTCGATCAACTCCTCGACGTTGCGCGGGTTCTCGGGAAAGAACTCGCCGTGTTTGTCCATGAAGTGCGCAAAGTCTTGTGCACTGTCTTTTCCCTGCGCATGTTTGTCCAACAACTCGTTGAGGTCGTCGAGCATCTCGGTGACCCGTCGGCGGTCCTCGGCGGTAGCGCCCGCCAGCGCCTGCTTCATCCCGGCGAAACGTTGGTCGAGCAGCTCACGGCCCAGCAGATCCTTGATCTTCTCGTAGGATTCGGCGGCCTCGGCACTGCGCCATTTGTAGTCGGACAGCTCCTGCACGGCCTTGGCCGGTGACGGCGACAGAGCCTCCAACTGCAGCTCGGCGAAGCGGGCGTCGTCATCAAGCGCACGGGCAAGCTGCTTGCGTTCGGCCAGCACGGCCGCATCCAGCAACTTCTTGATCTCAGCCAGCGTGCCGTCCAAGTTGTTCCGGCGCAACAGTTCCCGACGACGTCGGTGTGCTTCGGCGGCCAACCTGTCGGCGCCGGGCATGTTTTTGGTTCCGCGCCGCAACAACTCCGACAGTGCCCGTCGTGGTGACGCACCGTCCATGACGTCGCGCCCGATCTGTTCCAGCGCCTCGGCCAGATCCACCGGCGGAGCAAGTGGGTCCGGACCGCCGGTGTAGGTCGAGTACCGTGCTGAACGGCCCCGGGGATGGCCGCGACGACCGCTAGCCATAGACAGTTTCGCCTTCCTCGGACACCTTGTCGATCCGCTTGGCCAGATATAGTGCCTCCAAGGCTAATTCGAGCGCGGCGGCACGCTCGCCATCGGATTCCGCGCCCAGCCGGACGGCGATGGTGTCGATGATCGGCAGACCGGGCAACGCCGCCAGCACCGCCTTGGCCGACACCCGCTCTCCGGTGGTCACCGCCGAACCCCGATCGACCGCGGCCACCAGCGGGCCGATGTCGATTCCGATCAGCGCTTTCGACGCGGTGTCGGCGGTGGCACGTCGGAGCAGGTGTTCGAGCACGGCCTGCTCTCGCCCTTCTTCACCGGACTCGAACTCCAGCTTGCCGCGCAGCACGTCGATGATCGTGGAGAGATCAACCACCCGGGCGACCGGATCGGTCTCCCCCAGCAGCGCGCCGCGGTGGCGTGCTGACGCCGCCACCGTTTCCGCCGCTGCGATCGCGAACCGGGCCGACACCCCGGAACGCTGGTCGACCGACCGGGACTCGCGCAGGTAGCGAGCGAACCGGGCCAGCACAGCCAGCAGGTAGTCGGGCACCTGCGCGCTCAGGTGGGCCTCCTGAGCGATGACGCCGACCTCCGCGTCGAGCTCCAGCGGGTAGTGGGTGCGGATCTCGGCGCCGAACCGGTCCTTGAGCGGGGTGATGATGCGGCCGCGGTTGGTGTAGTCCTCCGGATTCGCGCTGGCCACCACCAGCACGTCCAACGGCAGCCGTAGCGTGTAGCCGCGCACCTGGATGTCGCGCTCCTCCATCACGTTGAGCATCGCCACCTGGATGCGCTCGGCCAGGTCGGGCAGCTCGTTGACCGCGACGATGCCGCGGTGCGCCCGCGGAATCAGCCCGTAGGCGATGGTCTCCGGGTCACCGAGGCTGCGGCCCTCGGCGACTTTGATCGGGTCGACGTCACCAATCAGGTCGGCCACCGAGGTGTCCGGGGTGGCCAGCTTCTCGGTGTAGCGCTGCGTGCGGTGTCGCCAGGCGACCGGCAGGTCGTCGCCGAGTTCGGCGGCACGGCGTTTCGACGCCGGGGTGATCGGCGAATAGGGATGTTCGCCGAGCTCGGCGCCGTCGATCACCGGGGTCCACTCGTCGAGCAGCCCGGGCAGCGCCCGCAGCAGCTTGGTCTTGCCCTGGCCGCGCTCGCCCAGCAGCACGATGTCGTGACCGGCGATCAGGGCGCGTTCCAGCTGCGGCAACACCGTTTCGTCGAACCCGAGGATCCCGGGCCAGATGTCT
>NZ_JBYCLE010000190.1:0-10400 GCF_057473765.1 Mycobacterium sp. TH-M106
CGGTCCCGAGTGCTCGATGATGTCGGTGAAGTCGGTGATGTTGGTCTTGAAGTCGGCGGCGATCGCCTGCGTCGCATCCACCAGGCGCTGCAACGCCGGCCCCAGCCCACCGACCGCCTGGGCGGTTTCGTCGAGCACCGCGCTGATCTTGTCCTTGGGCAGCGCCGCCAGCCCGCGGTCGGCGGCGTCTAACGCGGGACCGATCGCACGGGGCACCGTGCCCTTGGTGATGGTCTGCCCGGGCGAGAGGTAGCGTCCGGGATTGCCGGTCGGCACCAGGTCGAGATACTGCTCACCGGCCGCGGATACCGAATGCACGTTCGCGATCACATCGATCGGGACTTTGTAGCGGTTATTGATGCTCATGGTGGCCTGGGCGCCCTGCTCGGTCGGCTCGACGGCGGTGACCTTGCCGATGGTGAAGCCGCGATAGGTCACGTTGGCGGTGGAATACAGCCCGCCGGAGGCCGGCAGGTCGGCCTTGAGTTCGTACACGCCGATGCCGACCAGCCGGGGAATCCGCAGGTAGTACCAGCCCAGCACCGTCAGGGCGATCACGGTGATGACGGCGAACAGGATCAGTTGGCGTTTGATGACGCGAGTCAGCAATTGCGGTCCCCCCTTTCCACCAGCGGCCCGCCGGGCGCGTCGTTCGGGTTCGGGGTGTATCGGACGTCTGGGATCATCTGCTCAGGATCGTGGCCGTAGGACTGCTGCAGCGCGCGCAGCTCCCCCATCAGTCCGGTCCCGCTGAGCAGGCTGTTGTCGATGGCGGCGTACGTCGCGTCCAACTGCATCGAGACGTTGACGTAGTCGCCGCGGATAGACTTCTCGCTGGCATCGGGCGGGACAATGCTGAAGAGGACCTTCAGCGCGCCATTCAGATAAGGCGCGGCCTTGACCACCTCCTTGAGCGGACACTGCAGGTGTTGCAGGTCGGTGTGAAGATTGCTGCGCGCAGCGCCCAGGTACTGGTCGGTGACGGCGCTGAGCCGCCCCGTCGCCTCGGTCGCGTTAACCAGGTTGCGCTGATAGTCTGGCTCGGCGAAATGTTTGACCAGCGGCGGGAAGTCGGTGAGCGCCCGGTCCAGCACGTCCGCGCGCCTGCCGACATAGGCCAGCAGTCGGTCGGTGGAGTCGATGGCGTGGGTGATGTCGTCACGCTGCTGGTTGAGCTGGCCGGTGAAGGTAGCCAACTTGCCAAGCAGGGCGCGGATCTGCGGGGCTCGCCCGTTCAACACGTTATAGGTCTCGTTCTGCAGCACCTCCAGGTTCGGGATGCCGCCGCCGCGCAGGATCAGCGCGATGCTGGCCAGTGTCTCCTCGGTGTTCGGGTATGCCGAGGAGTTCCGCAGGGGGATGGTGTCGCCGTCCTTCAGCAGCTGCGGGGATGGGTCGGTTGGTGCGGCCAGTTCCACGTGCTGCGACCCCAAGATGCTGGTCTGCCCGATCTTGGCGGTGGCGTTCTTCGGCAACTTCACGTTCTTCTGCAGTCCCACCGTCAAGGTGGCGACCCAGTCCTTCAGGGTGATTGCCCGCACCGACCCGACAAAGACGTCGGCCACCATCACCTTGCTGTTGTTGTTGAGCGCCAGCGTGTCCGGCATCTGCACGTAAATGGTGTAGGAGTCGGCGCCGCTGCCCGGAACGCCGGGCAACGGCACGTTGGCGATGCCGCGCCATCCGCAGGAGCTCAACATCACCGCGGCCGCCAGCAGAGCCAGCGCCCGCCACACCCGGTGGCGCAGACGGGCGATCGGTGTCGGTCGGTTCGGCTTGCTCTTCGCGCCGGCGCTCATCGCGCGCCTCATGAGCCCGGCCCGGTCGATGCGGCCGCCTCGGCAGGTGGCGGCCCGCCGGCCAGCGCGGGGGGACCCGGCGGACCGGGCGGGGGTACCGGCGGCACCGGCCCCGGGATCACGTCGGGTCCTGGCGGCGGCGGCGGTATCGGCGCCTGGCCGGGCGGCAAGCCGACGTAGGGCAACGGTCCCGGCTCCTCGTTGTAGGCGTCGATGTAGCCCGGCGGAGTCTGGTACTGGGAATCGACCGGCCCGATGTCCGGGCCGCCCATCAGTTCAGCCAGCGACTCCGGCGTCATCAGGCCAGCGGTGATGGGGTTGACCTGCACTCCTTGCATTCCCGGCCCGGTGATCCAGCCGTGCTGGGTGTTGCGGTGGGACAGCGGTGTGTCGGGCACCCAGATGCCCGGAACGGTGGTGTCTTTGTACCCATTCGGCGGATGCAGCCGCGGTTCGGCATAGGCGACCTCCTTGGGAACCACCACCGCTGTGCTGGCGATGTTGAAGGTGAACGGCGGGTAGTTGAACTTGATCGCGTCCAGGATCGGCGCCAGATACTCCGCACACAGTTCGGCGGAGTCCTGATAGCCGCGCCGGCTGCCGGACTGCATCGCGCTGCAGATGAGCAGCAGCGGGTTGTTGAACAAGTTGCCGAGCAAGCCTATCGAATTGCCGATCATCGCGCCGTTGACCGGGTGGTAGAAATTGCCGATGTTCGCCGCGGTGGTCGGCAAGACGTGCAGCCAGGTCTCCAATCCGTTCAGGGGTTCGGGCTGGACCAGGGTGGTGGTGACGTCGGCGAGGTTTTCGGTGTCGTGCGAGAGCACTTCGCGGTTTTGGGCCAGGAACGGACGCAGGGTGGGCAGCAGGTCGTCGAGCTGCTGTGCCGCATTGGCCAGGGCGCGGTCGGAACGGGTCAGCCGGTCGGTGACCTGCGCCAGGTTCTGGTTCAGCGCGACGAACTGCTGATCGTCTTGATGCAGTGCGTTGACGAACAGCGCCAGGCTGCGCGCCACCGCGAAGAAGTCGCTGCGGCCCTCGTTCAGCGCGGTCAGTGCCCGCGACAGGTTGTTGAACGTGGCGTTGAACTGCCTGCCCTTGCCGGCCAGACCGTCGGCGAAGGCTTCGATGGCATCGCCAATCGGGCCCTTCGGCTGCTGCGGTGTCGGGCCGAGCTTGTCGATGATGTCGGCGACACTGTCGCGCAACTGGTCCCACTCCGTCGGCACCTCGGTGCGCTCGATCGGGATGACCGCGTTGTCGGCCAGCACCGGGCCGCCTTTGTACGGCGGCTCCAACTGGATGTTGCGCGCGGCCACCAGGGTGGGGTTGACGATCACCGCGGCAGCGTCGGCCGGCACCTTGTACTTGTTGTCGTAGTGAAAGGTGACTTTCGTGTTGTCGCCGGTGGGCTCGATCTTGTCGATCGCCCCCACCTTGATGCCCATGATCCGGACCTCGTCCCCGGCATACAGCGCGTTGGCCTCCGAGAAGTAGGCGGTCACGGTGTTGTTGACCAGCTTCGAATACAGCTCACGACCGCCGAATACGGCGACCAGCGCCAGCACCACCACCAGTGACCCGATGATCACCGAGGTCCGCGACAGCTTCGGCAGCCGCAGGTTGTGAATGTCGAAGATGGTACTCACTGCGGGCTACCTTCCCTCCAGGGCGCCGCCACCGCCGCCCGGCTGGCTGTTGCCGCCCTGGCCGACCGGAATCTGCGGCACCGGCAGCCGGTTGCCCGGCCCCGGTGATGCCGGCGGATACGGTGGCGCTACCGGTGGTGGTGGCGCGTGCCCGGGGTTCCCCGCAGCCGGGCCGGCCACCGGCCCGACGGGTTCGGTCCGCCCGCCCGGCAACGCATCCGGCAGCGGCACCGGGATACCCGGAGCAGCCGGTGGTATCGAACCGGGAAGACCGGAGACCGCTATCCCCGGTATGTCCGCTAGGGCGCTGAGGTTCGGCAACGACTTCAACACGTCCGCCGGCGGCCCGTAGCTGCCCCCCCACGGTCCCATGGTCGTTCCCCCCGCACACGGCAGTGGGTTCGACGGCGTCGGGAAATCGCCAGCGGCCGGGGCGTAGGAGCACGGCGACGCGGGCGGGGCGGCCGGTCCCGGATGCTCCGGGGTGCCCTCGGCCACTCGCGGCTCCGGCGGCGGCGCGCCGTTGGGGAACCGGACGCCGTTGGGGTCGGGGTAGCGGTAGGCCGGCAGGCCGGCGTTGCGCCAGAACTCCTGCGGGTCGATGCCCCGCTTCTTGAACGCGGCATCCAGCCACGGCTGCATGATCTGATGGTTGAGCACCAAGGTCGAGGCCTGTACCTTGAAGTACGGCCCCGACGCGACGGTCTCGTTGAGCATCTTGATCATGATCCCCTCGGCGACCAGTCCCTCCGCCAGGTCGTCTTTGCGCTCCCTCAGCACGTCGCTGACGGCGCGCAACTGTTCGAGCACGTGATTGAGGTTCGGGTTGTCGTTGATCAGGCCTTGCAGCTGCGCCGAGGCCGCCGCGACGTTTGCCAGCAGCGCGTCGATCGCCTGGCCGCGCTGGTTGAACGCAGCCAGCAGCGCCTTGGCGTTGACCAGCAGCCGGTCCACCTGTTCGCTGCGGTCACCGAGGACGCTGGCCACTTTGTTGGCCTGGGCGAGCAGATGTTTGATCTGCTCGTCGCGTTTGCCGAGGGTGTCGGAGAAGTCGGCCACCCCTTTCAGGGCGGCGCTTAAGTGCGGGGAGGTCTCGTCGATGGTCTGCGACAACACTTTCAGTGACTGCTTGACGGTGTCGACGCCCCAGTTCGATGCGGCCCTGGTGGAGTCGAAGATCGCGTCGTAAAGCTGATACGGGGTGGTGGCCTGGCCCATCGGCAATACAGCCCCGGGCCGCAGCATCTGGGTGCCCTGTGGCTGCACCTCGAGCACCTTTCGGCCCAGGATGGTGTCGGTCTTGATGGCCAGCCGACTCTCGGTTCCGATGGTGTTGGTGCCGGTGGTGAACTTGATCACCACGTGGTCGCCGGCGATCTTGAGTGCCTGCACCGCACCGACGCTCTTGCCGGCGATGCGCACCTTGTCGCCCTTGTTGATCTGACCGGTGTCGGTGAACTGCCCGTAGTAGGCCGGCTGGGCGAACAGCATCGGGACGCTGGTCATACTCTGGCCCACCGCCGTGGCGAGGATCGTGATGATCAGGCCCATCAGCCCGACCCGGAACCGGTTGGGGGGCTCCAGTGTTCGCATCGGGCTCATTGCGGCGTGCACCTTCCGCTCGGCTGCTGGAACAGCCTGACCTTGCGGATCGGACCGCCGGGTTGGAGTCCGTTGGTGCGCAGCGTCACGTCGCAGACGTAGAAGTTGACGAAATCCCCGTATGACATGGCGCGGCCCCAGCGCTTGATCCCAGCGGGGAGCTTGTGCACAGTGTCGTTGATGTCGTCGAGCTGATAGATCAGCTGTTGCGCAGCCGCTTCGGTGTGGTCGACGGTTTTATGCAGCAGCGGGCGGTTGGCGGCGAGCAGGTCGGCCAGCGTTCCGGCGGCATTGCTGATGTGCGCGACGCCGTCGGCCAGCGGGTCGGCGTGGTTCTTCAGACCGGTGATCAGTTTCTCGACGTTGTCGACGGTCTGGTCGAACTGCGCGCGGTGTGCCACCGTGGTGTCCAGCACGGTGTTCAAGTTCTTGACCACCTCGCCGATCGCCTGGTCGCGCTCGGCGATCGTCGACGTCAGTTGCGCGGTCTGGTCGAGGATGTCGTTGATGGTGCCGCCCTGACCCTGGAACACGGTGACGATCGCCGACGTGATGGTGTTGACCTTGTCGGGGTCCAGCGCCCGAAGCAGCGGCTTGAAGCCGCCGACCAGCGCGTCGAGATCCAACGCCGGCCGGGTGCGCGACAGCGGGATGAACCCGCCCGGCGCCAGCACCCGGTCGGCGCCCGCGCCGTCGCCGCGGCTGAGTTCCAGGTAGCGGTCGCCGAACAGGTTCAGGTAACGAATGTGGGCGGTGGTGGACTGATACAGCCGCAACGAGCGGTCGACGGCGAAATCGACATGGGCCCGCCGTCCGCCGTCGACCAACCGGATCGCGGTGACCTTGCCGACCTCGACGCCCGAAGCGCGGACGAACTGGCCTTCCCGCATCCCGCTGACGCTGGTGAACTCCGCGGAATACCCATCGGTCCGGTCGAAGCGGACCTGACCGAACACCACCACGATCATCGCGGTGAAGAGCAGCAGCACCGACGCGACGACGCCGAGTTTGACCAGGGTAGCGGTGATTTTCATGGGTTGATCGTGTGCTCCCCCCATTGGCGGCCCCACACGAATTCGACCCCGATCGGCGAGCCGACGTCGAGGTGGTTGTACGCCGCCGTGCTCGCACCGGTGTCGGCCACTAAGAGCGGTGCCGGCCACAGATCACGGGTGATGGGCTGCCAGCAACCCGGTGCGCCGCCGGGTCCACCGTGCGCGTTCGTCCGCGGCAGATTGTCCGGATAGACGTAGGGATTCTGGATACCTCCGATCATATTGGCCAACGATGCGAGCGGGAATATCAGTGACGCCCCCGTGGCGGTGGCAAGGGCGAGGGGATTGAGCAGCAAGCCTGTTCCGCCCAGGAACTGGTTGTTGGTGTCCAGCGCATAGCCGTCACCGGAACCGAAGACGTTGGACCACTTGGGCTCGACCTCCGAGACGTTGCGGATGCTGCAGAACAGCTCGGGGCTGTAGGTGTCCGCCAGCTCGGTGGTGGGCACTAGATCGGCGATCGCATGCTCCAGGTAGGGCCCGCCGCGGCCGAAGACGTCAGCACCGGTGTTGCCGAGCCCGGCCGCCGCCAACAACGCGGCATCGAGGTCTTTCTGCTGCGCGTTGAGCGTGCGGGCCGTGACGACGCCGTTGTTGACGGACTCCAGCAGATCCGGCGCCGCGTTGGCGTAGACGTCACCGAGGGCCGCCAGCTGCTGGATGTCGTGGCGGGCCTGCGGCTGCAGCGGAATCACCTCGTCGAGGATGGCGTTGGCGTTGATCAGCGACTGCCCGAATTTGTCGCCCAGCCCGTTCAACGCATCCGCGGCCGCGCTCAACGTCAGGTTCAGCTTGACCGGATCGATCTTCTCGGCGATCGACGTGACCGTCTGGAACAAGGTGTTGAACTCCGTCGTCACATGCCTGGCGTCGATCACCTGCTGTGGCGAGATGCGCTGCGGCGTCGGGTGTTCCGGCGACGTGAAGTTCACGTACTTCTGGCCGAATATCGTGGTGGCCACAATATTCGCGTCGACGTTGGCCGGAATCAGACGAATGTAGCGCGGGTCGATGTCCAAGGTGAACTTAGCCGCCGGCGCGCCGTCCTGGGTGACCTCGCGTATGTCGCCCACCCGGCCGATCTGCACCCCGTTGTAGGTGACCTTCGACCCGGGATCCATCACCAGACCCGCACGGGCCGACAGCATCGTCAGCTGCGTCTTCGGGGTGAAATCGCCTCGGTACTGCAGGTACACCAGCCACACCACCAAGGCGGCGACCAGCGATGCCGCCACACCGACCAGCCGGTAGGGCCGGACCGGCGCTTTGTTGACCTTCGGCTGCGGGTGCGGAGTCGTCATGGCAGCTGCACCTTTTACACCGTGAAGGCGAAGTTCGGGTCGACGCCGTAGAGCGCCATCTGGGCCAGCAGGACGATCACCGGCACCGCGACCAGCGACACCCGCATCGACCGGCCGACTGCCTCGCCGACACCGACCGGCCCGCCGCTGGCGGTGTAGCCGTAGTAACAGTGCACGAGCATCACGGTCACGGCCATGAGGACGGCCATCCCCAGCGACCAGAACACGTCGTTGGGCCGCAGGAATGTCGAGAAGTAGTGCTGGTAGGTGCCCGCGGCCTGGCCGTACAGCACCGTCGTGGTGACTTGGGGCGCCAGAAACGACATGATCAGGCCCAGGGAGTACAGCGGGATGATCACCACCAGGCCGGCTAGCACCCGGGTGGACACCAGGTACGCCGTCGAGTTGATCCCCATCACCTCCAACGCGTCGATCTCCTCGCTGATCCGCATGGCGCCCAGTTCGGCGGTGGCGCCGGCGCCGACGGTGGCCGCCAGCACGACGCCGGCCACGGCCGGGCAGACCAGGCGCACGTTGATCAGTGCGGCGACGAACCCGAGCAGCGCCTGGATCCCGATCTGGCCCAGCGCGGCCAAGCCCTGGATGGCCACCAGCGTGCCGGTGGACAGCGTGACGAAAGCCATGATCACCGCGGTGCCGCCGACCAGGGCCATCGCGCCGGTGCCCATGCCGATCTCGGCGACCAGCCGCAGGACCTCCCGGCGGTAGCGGGTCAGCGCCCACGCCATGTCGCGGCAGGCGGTCACCGCGAACCAGGCCATCTCCCCGGTCAGTTCGAATGACCGGGTCGCGGTGCCGCCGTAGCGGCGAACGGCGGCCGTTGACCGCGGGAAGCGGGCCTGCAGTACTTGGGCCGTCGTCATATCCGCGCCTGCGTTCCGAACCGCACGCCGATGGTGCTCAGCACCACGTTGACCGCGAACAGCGCGACCACACACAGCACCACGGTCTCGTTGACTGCGGTGCCCAGTCCCTTGGGACCGCCGCTGACGGTCAGGCCGCGATAGCAGCCGACCAAGCCGGCGATCAGCCCGAAGATCGTGGCCTTGACGGTCGCGACCACCACTTCGGGCAGTCCCGTGACCGTGGTCAGCGTGGCCAGATACGAACCCGCGGACACGTTCTGCAGGAACACTCCGAACAGGAAGCCACCGACCAAGCCGACCATGGACACCAGGGCGTTGAGCAGCATGGCTACCAGGGAGCAGGCCAGCACCCGAGGCACCACCAGCCGCTGGATGGGGTCGATGCCGAGCACCTCCATCGCGTCGATCTCCTCGCGGATGGTGCGCGCGCCCAGATCGGCACAGATGGCCGTGGCCGCGGCGCCCGCGATGATCAGCACCGTGTTGATGGGGCCGATCTGGGTGATCACCGCGATCGCCGCACCCGCCCCGGAGATGTCGGAGGCGCCCACCTGGATCAGCAGGATGTTGAAAGTGAAGATGAACAGCGCCGTGATCGGCACCGCGACCGCCATGGTGGGCACGATCGAGACCCGCATGATGAACCAGCACTGGACGACGAATTCACGCCACTGGAATGGCGGGACGAACAGCGCCTTCCCGGTCAGCACACACATCCGGAAGAACCCGCCGATGTGCACCATCGGCCGGCCCACCTGGTCGCGGACGTAGTCGGCGAGCCGTGGCTGCGTCGTCGTCACTGCGGCTCCCGCGCTCCCGGACAGCCGCTCGAGCGGATCATGTCACAGGCCTCCTCCTTGCCCATCCCTGAGTGGATGACCCGCTTCCCGCTTACTTGCTCGGTGGGTGCAGCAGCGGGACGATCGGACCATACCCGATGCCGCGCTCAACGCGCACCAGATTCGCACGATCGAATTCCTGTGAGCGTCGCCGGGGCCGCGTCGCCAGGTCAGGCTCTCGGGCCGGTCGCAGCACCCGTTGCCGCAGATCCGGTTTCGGGCACTTTTTCGGCAGGTTGCGGCGCACCGTAGCGGGCCCGCAGCTCGGTCTTGAGCACCTTGCCAGCCGGGTTGCGCGGCAGCGCGTCGACGATCTCGAGGCCTTTGGGGTGCTTGTAGCGCGCCAGGCGCTCGGCGAGGAACTCGTCGAGGTCCGCCAACCGCAGACTCTCTTGGGAGACGGCGGCCACCGCGATCGGCACCTCACCCCACTTGTCGTGCGCCCGGCCGATGACGGCGACTTCGACGATGTCGGGATGGCCGGCGAGGACGTTCTCCACCTCGGCACAGTAGATGTTCTCGCCACCGGAGATGATCATGTCCTTCTTGCGGTCCACCACCCAGACGTAGCCTTCGGCATCCATGCGCACCAGATCGCCGGAGTGAAACCACCCGCCGGCGAACACCTCCGCGGTGGCCCGCGGGTTGTTCCAGTAACCGCTCATCAACGTCGGCGCCCGGTAGACGATCTCACCGACCTCGCCGACCGGCACATCGTTCATGTTCTCGTCGACGACGCGCGCCGCCACCGTCGGGATCACCTTGCCGACCGATCCGCGTTTGCGGATCGCTTCTTCGCTGGGGCCGCCGAGCAACATGCAGGTCACCGGCGACATCTCGGTCTGGCCGAACGCGGCCAGGATCTGGGTGCCCGGAAACGTCTCCGACATCTGCCGCAGCAGCGTGTCCGACGCCGGCGCGGCGCCCCACGACAGCACCCGCAGCGCGACGTCACGCGGATTGGCCTGCTGCTCGGCGCAGACCGCCTGCCACTGTGCCGGCACCAGGAAGATCGCGGTAACCTTCTCGGCGGCCAGCACGTCGAGCAGTTTGCCGGGGTCGAAACCGCCGAGCGGATGGATCACGGTCGGGGTGCCCAGCCACAATCCGGGGAACAAGTTGCCGATGCCGGCGATGTGGAACAGCGGGACGCCGATGAAGCCGACGTCGCCGGTGATATCGGCGCCGCTGGTGTAGAGCGCCGTCATCGTCTCGCCGGTGATGTTGGTGTGGGTCAGCACCGCCCCCTTCGGGCGACCGGTGGTGCC
>NZ_JBYCLE010000191.1:0-1067 GCF_057473765.1 Mycobacterium sp. TH-M106
GGCCGGACACCCTCTCAGGCCGGCTACCCGTCGTCGCCTTGGTAGGCCATCACCCCACCAACAAGCTGATAGGCCGCGGGCCCATCCCACACCGCAAAAAAGCTTTCCACCACAGCACATGCATGCCGTGGTCCTATCCGGTATTAGACCCAGTTTCCCAGGCTTATCCCAAAGTGCAGGGCAGATTACCCACGTGTTACTCACCCGTTCGCCACTCGAGCGCCCCTCGAAAGGGGCCTTTCCGTTCGACTTGCATGTGTTAAGCACGCCGCCAGCGTTCGTCCTGAGCCAGGATCAAACTCTCCAAACAAAAAATATCGGAGAAAACAAATCCCGACAAACAAAACACCATGCCCCAAACGGGAACAAAAAGGGCATGGCAAAAATAACAACAAACAAAACCACCAAACACACTATTGAGTTCTCAAGCAACACGCCCGGTCTTCAGGCAACCTTGCCATTGTAGTTCGGCCGCGGCGAGACGTCAACTGCCGTCGTCACCAACCTTCCACGCCGGCTGGGTGATCCGATTGATCCGACTCGGCCTGCTGGCTCGTTCCGCTAGCGTACCCGATCGATCTCGGCACCGAGGCCGACCAGGTTCTCCACGAACAGCGGGTAGCCGCGGTCGATGTGAAAGACGTCGTGAACCTCGGTGTCGCCGTCGGCGACCAAGCCGGCCAGCACCAGGCCCGCGCCGGCCCGGATGTCCGACGACCACACCGGTGCGCTGGACAGCTGCGGTAGGCCCCGAACCACGGCGTGGTGTCCATCGGTGCGGGCGTCGGCACCGAGGCGGATCATCTCCTCGACGAACCGGAACCGCGCCTCGAAGACGTTCTCCGTGATCATCGACGTACCGTCGGAGATCGACGCCAGTCCGATCGCCATCGGTTGCAGATCGGTGGGGAACCCGGGAAACGGCAGGGTCGCCACATTGACCGCCTTGGGGCGCTCGTATTGGGTCACCCGGAAGCTGTCGTCGGTCTGGGTGATGGTGGCGCCCGCGTCGTGAAGTTTGCGCAGCACCAGCTGCAGATGCGCGGGGTCGACGCCGGTCACCGAGA
>NZ_JBYCLE010000192.1:0-1772 GCF_057473765.1 Mycobacterium sp. TH-M106
GACCGGCGCACCGGGGCTTTCCCGTGCTCGCGGGTGTGCCCGCCGAACCGGCGCTGGTCGATGCGGCCTTCGGGGGTGCGAGAAAACGGCATCCCCATGTGCTCTAAGGCCAGCACCGCGTCGATGGCCTCCTTGGCCATGATCTCCACCGCATCCTGGTCGCACAGGTAGTCACCGCCCTTGATGGTGTCGAAGGCGTGCCACTCCCAGTTGTCGTCCTCGACGTTGGCCAGCGCGGCGCAGATGCCGCCCTGGGCGGCGCCGGTGTGGCTGCGGGTGGGGTAGAGCTTGGTCAGCACGGCGGTGCGGACCCGCGGCGCCGCCTCCACCGCGGCGCGCATCCCGGCGCCGCCGGCCCCGACGATCACCACGTCGTATTGGTGTTGCCGTATCACTCGATCATCACCGTCTGCTATCCCGAGATGTTGGCGTCGAAACTGACCAGCACATAGCTGCCCAGCGTCAGCGTGAAGATCATCGAGATCACCAGCAGGGTCATCAGCCAGAACCTGGAGCGGTCCGTGCGGGTGTAGTCGCCGATGATGGTCCGCAACCCGTTGCCGCCGTGCAGCTCGGCCAACCACAGCAGCAGCAGGTCCCAGATCTGCCAGAACGGCGAATGCCAGCGCTGCGCCACGAAGTTGAAGTCGATCCGGTAGACCCCGTTGTCCCACATCAGCATGACGAACAGGTGGCCGAGCACCAGGAAGATCAGCACGGCGCCGGAGAAGCGCATGAAGATCCAGGCGTACTTCTCGACGTTGGGCATCACGGAGTGCCGGTGCGGCGCTCGCGGGTCGCCCAGGCTGGCGGGCCGGTCGCGGTCGAGTCCGCGAGTCGGGGCGATGTCACCTGTGCCGAATTGAGAGCCCAGTTGCAGGTCCGGTGAGCTCATCGAAAATACTCCATCATGTGGACGCCGGTCACCACGGTCGCCGGAACCATCACCAGCAGCCACAGCGCCGCGACGATCACCGTCATCACCCGCTGGTAGCGGCAGCCCTGCCACCAGAAGTCGATCAGCATCACCCGGATGCCGTTGAGCCCGTGATAGAGCACCGCGGCCACCAGTCCCAACTCCATCAACGAGACAATCGGGGTCTTGTAGGTGGCGATCACCTCGGTGTAGGCCTGCGGGCTCACCCGCACCATCGCGGTGTCCAGCACGTGGACGAAGAGGAAGAAGAAGATAGTCGCGCCGGTGATCCGGTGCAGGGCGAACGCCCACATCCCGGGGTCGCCTCGGTACAGACTCTGGCGCCGCGGGCGCCGGGGCCATCTGCTCCGCCGTCGTTCGCGGGGCAACGTGCGCCGCTGGACCGGCGTTGCCTCAGTGGGCAACAGCTTGCGCCGCCAGGCCGGTGATGCGGCTCTTGTCATCAACCTCTCCAACGCCTCCAACGCTGCTGCTGTGGAGAACCTCCCGATGGACTCTACCCATCGGCGATACCCCGCCGGTGGCCGTCGCGGCCGCCGGCGCGAACAGTGGCGGCGGCGTTAAGGTGACTCTGGACACTGGTCGGCGGGTGGATGGGGCTTTCGATGCGCTGCAATCACATTGGGACCAGTTAGCATGTCACTAACTGTCGACTGGAACATGTTGCGGGGCAAGGCAATCGAGTCAGCTACCGATGCGTACGCGCCCTATTCGCGGCTGCGGGTGGGCGCGGCGGCCCTCACCGACGACCAGCGGGTGCTCACCGGCTGCAATGTGGAGAATGTCTCATATGGCCTGAGTCTCTGCGCCGAATGCGGTGTGGTGTCTGCGCTCT
>NZ_JBYCLE010000193.1:0-6296 GCF_057473765.1 Mycobacterium sp. TH-M106
TCCTGAAAGCTGCCCCGCCCATCCATCGCCGCCGCGGGCTGGCCCACCAACGCCAAGACCGGTACCCGGCTGGCCAGCGCTTCGCCCAGACCAGGAATGAGGTTCAGCGCACCCCCGCCCGACGTCGCCGCAACCACCCCCAGTCCCGCGCCGCTTCGACTGTATCCGTCGGCCATGGTTGTCGCCGAGAACTCGTGCTTGGCCAGGACCGCGGTGACGCCCGGATGGAAATGGGCTGCGTCGTAGAGATCTTCGATATTCGCGCCGTCGACGCCGAAGATGTAGTCGCCTCCGATGCGCGCGAAGTGCTCGACAATGTGATCGGCCACCCGGTGTTGCCTGGCCATGTGCTCACCTAAACCCGATTGCCCGGCTCGCCTCCATGCCAATAACACGACCTGCGCGTGACTTCAGTTCATCCAGCTCACCCACAGGTCGGGTTGAGAACTACGGCGAACGTCGCGGCAGAGCACCCACCCGTCAGCTGGCCGTCAGAATCCGGGGCCCGTCCTCGGTCACCGCCACAGTGTGCTCCCAGTGTGCGGCCCGCGACCCGTCGGCGGTGATGACTGTCCATTGGTCGTCGAGTACGACGGTCTTCGTGGTGCCCAGGGTCAGCATCGGTTCGATCGCCAGCACCGAGCCGGCCGCCAGCAGCGGTCCCCGGCCGGGCGGCCCCTCGTTGGGCAGAAACGGGTCCATGTGCATCTGTCGTCCGATGCCGTGACCGCCGTACCCGGCGACCAGGCCGAACTTGCAGCCGTAGGTGTCTTCGGCAGCCCGGGCACCCGATTCAATGGCGTGCGAGACGTCCCCGATCCGGTTGCCCGGCACCATCGCCGCGATACCGGATTGCATCGCCTGCCGGGTCGCCGCAGACAGGTTCTCGTCGCTCTTTGCTACCGTGCCGACGCCGAAGGTGATCGCCGCGTCGCCGTGCCAGCCGTCGAGGATGGCGCCGCAGTCAATGGACACCAGGTCACCGGGCTCCAGCACCTCGGCGGCCGACGGAATGCCGTGCACCACCCGGTCGTTGACCGACGCACAGATCGACGCCGGATAACCGTGATAGCCCAAGAATGACGGTATTGCGCCGGTGCCGCGGATCACCGATTCGGCGATCTCGTCCAGGCTCAGAGTGGATGTTCCGGCTCTGGCGGCCTGCCGCACCGCCCGCAGCGCGGTGGCCACCACGGCACCGGCCGCGGCCATCGCGTCAAGCTCGCCGGGGCTGCGCTGCGCCACCACCTTGCGGTTGCGCCGCATCGTCAGCCGGATCACCTACCGCCCCAGTGCCCGCAGCGCGCGGTTGAACACCTCGTCGAGTGTGCCGACCGCCTCCACGGTCTGCAATCCGTGCTCGCGGGCGTAGTACTCCAGCAGCGGTGCGGTCTCTTCGCGGTAGACGTTCATCCGGTTCTCGATGACCTCCGCGGTGTCGTCCGCGCGCCCGCGCCCCTGGAGCCGTTTGAGCAGTTCGTCCTGGCTGACCCGCAGCTCGAGTACGGCGTCGAGTTTGGTGTTGCGGGCTTCGAGCATGTCCTTCAGCGCCTCGGCCTGGTCGACCGACCGGGGGTAGCCGTCGAGGATGAAACCCTTGCCGGCGTCGGGTTGGTCGATGCGGTCGGCGACCAGGGCGTTGGTCAGCTCGGCGGGCACCAGGTCGCCGGCGTCCAGGTACTGCTTGGCCTGCCGGCCCAACTCGGTGCCCGAGGCGATGTTGTTGCGGAACAGGTCACCTGTCGAGATCTGCGGGATATCCAGCCTTTCGGCCAGCATGCCGGCCTGCGTGCCCTTACCGGCTCCGGGCGGTCCGAGCAGAACTATTCTCACTTGAGGAACCCTTCGTAGTTGCGTTGCATCAGTTGACTTTCGATCTGCTTGACGGTGTCTAGCCCGACGCCAATCATGATCAGCACCGCGGTCCCGCCGAACGGCAGATTCTGCACCGAGCCGGTGTTGCCGATCTGCAGGAACAGGTTCGGCAGCACCGAGATCACGCCCAGGTAGATCGAACCGGGCAGGGTGATCCTGTTCAGCACGAAGCGCAGGTAGTCCGCCGTCGGGCGGCCCGGCCGGATACCCGGAATGAAACCGCCGAACTTCTTCATCTCGTCGGCACGCTCGTCGGGATTGAACGTCACCGACACATAGAAGTAGGTGAAGAAGATGATCAACCCGAAGTACAGGCCGATGTACACCCAGTTACCGGGGTCCGACAGGTACGTGCCGACGAACTTGTCCCACCAGCTGTTGCCCGGGCCGCCCCTGCCGCTGCGGATCAGCTGGGTGACCAACTGCGGGATGTAGACCAGCGACGACGCAAAGATCACCGGGATCACGC
Source organism: Mycobacterium sp. TH-M106 (assembly GCF_057473765.1). Lineage (NCBI taxonomy): Bacteria > Bacillati > Actinomycetota > Actinomycetes > Mycobacteriales > Mycobacteriaceae > Mycobacterium > Mycobacterium sp. TH-M106. The sequence continues at coordinate 2,345 of NZ_JBYCLE010000193.1, forward strand.
CGGCCTGGTTGACCTTGAGCGGCAGATAGGTCGAGGTGCCGCCGTACATGCGCCGACCCACCATCCGCTTGGCGTACTGCACCGGGATCCGGCGCTGGCCCTGCTCGACGAAGACCACGCCGACGATGATGATCAGCGCAGCCGCGCAGACCGCGGTGAACACCAGGCCGCCGCGGCTGTCGAGAATGGATTTGCCCTGGATCGGCATCCGCGCGGCGATGCCGACGAAGATCAGCAGCGACATGCCGTTGCCGATGCCGCGCTCGGTGATCAGCTCGCCCATCCACATCACCAGGGTGGCGCCCGCGGTCATCACCAACACGATGACGACCAGGCTGAAGATGCTCGAGTCGGCGATGATGTCCAGGTTGCAGCCCTGCAGCAAACCGCCGTTGGCGGCCAGCGCCACGATGGACGTGGCCTGCAGGATGGCCAGTGCGATGGTCAGGTACCGGGTGTACTGGGTCATTTTGTTCTGACCGGATTGACCCTCTTTGCGCAGTTCTTCGAACCGGGGAATCACCACGGTGAGCAGCTGCACGATGATGCTGGCGGTGATGTAGGGCATCACGCCGATCGCGAACACCGTCAGCTGCAGCAGCGCACCGCCGGAGAACAGGTTGATCAGCGAGTAGACCTGGGCCGCGTCGCCGCCGCTGACTTGGGCGATGCACTTCTGCACGTTCGGGTAGTTCACCCCGGGCGACGGGATCGACGCGCCGAGCCGGTACAAGATGATGATCCCGAGCGCGAACAGGATCTTTCGCCTCAAGTCGACCGTGCGCAGTGACGAGATGAAAGCCGAGAACACTCTTCTCCTCCTGCGCAGCCGAAACGTGGTCGCGTCGGATATCTGCTGTGGTGATACGTCGACCCGCAGGCCGTGTCATGCGCTACGAGACTAACAGCTGCCGTCGGCCGGTCCGCGCACAGTCACCGGAAGGTTGTTATACTGGCTAAATATCTGATGGTTCCGCTGTCGCGCTGTGGCGGCGGACGTGGTAGTGAAGGGGAGTTCCTGACAATGACGCGCACCGAGAATGACACCTGGGACCTGGCCTCCAGCGTCGGGGCCACGGCCACCATGGTCGCCGCCGCCCGGGCACTGGCGACGGCGGAACCCGACGCGATCATCGACGACCCGTTCGCGGCGCCGCTGGTGCGCGCTGTCGGCATCGACTTCTTCACCCGCCTGGTCGACGGCCAGCTGCCGGAAGGCGCCGTTGACCACGTGCACCAGGTGCGGCGGATGGTCAACTCACTGGCGGTGCGGACCCGGTTCTTCGACGACTTTTTCACCGATGCGATGGGCGCCGGCGAAGACGGTCCGTACCAGGCGGTGATCTTGGCCGCCGGACTGGATTCGCGGGCCTACCGGCTGTCCTGGCCGTCGGGCAGCACCGTCTACGAGGTGGACCAGCCGCAGGTCGTCGACTTCAAGTCCGCGACCATGGCGGCGCTGGGTGCCCAGCCGACCGCAGAGCGGCGCACCGTCGCTGTCGACCTGCGCGACGACTGGCCGGCGGCACTGCGCCGCGCCGGCTTCGACGACGGACGGCCGGCCGCGTGGAGCGCCGAGGGACTGCTGATGTACCTGCCGCCGGAAGCTCAGGACCGGCTGTTCGACGACCTCACCGCGCTGTCCGTCCCCGGCAGCCGATTGGCCACCGAATACCACCCCGACGATGACGGCAACCTGGCCGACCGGGGGCAGGCCTTGACCGACCAGTGGCGCCAGTACGGCTACGAACTCGACATGGCCGAACTGTTCTACGCCGGCAACCGCAGCAACGTCGCCGACTACCTCAACGATCGAGGCTGGCAGGTGCACACCCGGCCGCGCCGTGAGATGTTCGCCGACTACGGCCTGGAGTTCTTCGACGACGACGACCCGCTTGCCTCGTTCCGCGACGTCGTCGCCGTCACCGCGACTCTGCGGTAGAGAACTCGAACTCGTTACCCGCGCTGGGCCCTTGATGCCCGCGACGGCCGGTCGGCCAGCTCCAGGAACCGCTGGTACCGCTCTTCCATCGGGCCCGTCCAGGCCGGGTCGGGTTCGACGATCCGGTCGGTGGCCGCCCACCGCTCGGCGTCGAGGATCGACGTCTCCCACCCGGACGCCACCCGGGCGACGAACGCCGCGCCCAGCGCCGCCCCCTCGGCCACCGCCGACACCGTGACCGGCTGCCCGGTGGCGTCGGCGATGGCCTGCATCCAGGGCTGCACCCGGGTGCCTCCCCCGGTCGCCACGATCCGGGCCACCGGCACCCCGCTCCGCTCGATCAGTTGGCGCACGACGAACCCCGACGCCTCGTAGGCGGCGCGGCGCAGCGCCGCCGCGTCGTGGGTGAGGTCGAGCCCGTCGAGCACACCGCGCCGGTCCGGGTCGTGGAAAGGTGTGCGCTCGCCGCGCAGGTATGGCAACCACACCGGCACCCGCCGCGGGTCGGCGACCTGTTCGTGCACCGGGTCGCCCGGCCCGAGCAACCGATCCACCCAGCCCAGGAACAGCCCGCCGGCGTTACTCGGCCCGCCAATCAGGCTTTTACCAACCGAAGTGTGCGGAATGGTCCACAAACCGGGCACCTCCCGGTGCTCGGGGATGGTCGCCCACACGATCAAGGTGGTGCCGCACAGCACCAGCACGTCGCCGTCGTGGCCAGCGCCGGCCACCAACTGCTCGCACAGCGCGTCGATGGTGCCGACCGCCAACGCGGTGTCGCTGTCGGGCAGCTGGGCGGCAACCGCGCCGGGGGCGTCCACTCGGGGCATGCGATCGACGGTCACCCCGCAGTCGGCGCACGCCTGTTCGCTCCAGCCGGTGCCGTCGAACAGCGGGAGGGTGGTGAACGCGGTGGCGAAGTCGACCACCGCCGCACCGGCCAGCGCGTAGTTCGCCACGGCCGTCGCCGGCCAGTATCCGGCCGCGTCGGGTGCCTGCTGGGCCGTCCACCGTAGGAACTCGACGGTCTCCCCCTCCTGCGGAAAGCCCGAAGCGCCACTGCTGGCGCCCGCTTGGTCCGCCGTCCGGCCACGGACGTCGCCGTAGAGCAGGCCCGGCGTCAGCGGCCGGCCCTGCGCGTCGACAGCGGTCAGCGACGGCACCATCGCCGATACCGCCACCGCTGCGGCGTCGGGTCGGTCCAGCTTGTCCAGCGCCGTCAACGGGCCCTGCCGCCACGCCGCCTCGGCGTCGTGCTCGAAGCGCTCCGGGTCGGGCACCCACAGCTGGTGCGGAATCCGTGTCCGCGCCTGCACGCGGCCGTCTTCGTCGGCGGCTACCGCCTTGACGGCGGTGGTGCCGATATCGATGCCGACTGTGACCTGTTTGCGTGACACGGGCGTCAACCTACGCCAACATAGGCAACCGTGACATCTAAACCGCGTGCCCTGGTAACGGCCCCGCTGCGCGGCGGAGGCTTCGACAAGTTGCAGCAACTGGCCGACGTGGTCTATGACCCGTGGATCGACAAGAGCCCGCTGCGCATCTACAGCGCAGAACAATTGGCCGAACGAGCGGCAGCCGAAGGCGCCGACATTCTGGTCGTGGAGAGCGACGCGGTGGCCGGTCCGGTCTTCGAACAGGGGCTGCGCGCAGTGGCCTCCACGCGCGGAGACCCCAACAACGTCGACGTCGCCGGCGCCACCGCGGCCGGTGTCCCGGTGCTGAACACCCCGGCGCGCAACGCCGACGCGGTCGCCGAGATGACGCTCGCGCTGCTCTTCGCCGTCACCCGGCATCTGCTGACCGCCGACGCCGACGTGCGCGCCGGGGAGACGTTCCGCGACGGCACCATTCCCTATCAGCGGTTCCGCGCCTGGGAGGTCGCCGGGCTGACGGCCGGGCTGGTGGGGCTCGGCGCGGTGGGACGCGCGACGAAGTGGCGGCTGTCCGGGCTGGGGTGCCGCGTCATCGCCTACGACCCCTACGCCGACGAGGCTCAGCACAGCC
>NZ_JBYCLE010000194.1:0-4273 GCF_057473765.1 Mycobacterium sp. TH-M106
CCGAGGCGATCACGTCGGCGACCAGTCCGCCCTCACACATCGCGGCAACAGCCTGCAGGTTGGTGAACGACGGGTCGCGGTAGTGCACCCGGTAGGGCCGGGTGCCGCCGTCGGAGACCATGTGCACGCCCAGCTCGCCGCGTGGCGACTCGATCGAGACGAAGACCTGGCCCGGCGGCACCCAGATGTCCTCGGTGACCCGCTTGAAGTGGTGGATCAGGCCCTCCATCGAGTGGCCCATGATCCAGCCGATGTGCTCTTCGGAGTTGCCCAGCCCGTCCGGGCCCAGTTTCAGGTCGGCGGGCCAGGCGATTCTGCGGTCTTCGATCATCACCGGGCTGCCGTGCGACGTGGCCAGCTTCTCGACACATTGTTCGACGATTTTCAGCGACTCCTTGATCTCCTTGATCCGAATGCGATAGCGGCCGTAGGCATCACAGCCGTCGTCGGTGATCACGTCGAATTCGTAGTTCTGGTAACCGCAGTACGGTTCGGTGCGACGAACATCGTAGGGCAGCCCGGTGGCCCGCAGGATCGGCCCGGTGACACCCAGGGCCATGCATCCGGTCAGGTCGAGGTAGCCGACGTCCTTGGTGCGGGCCTTCCAGATGTAGTTCTCGTTGAGCAGGTCTTCGATGTCTTTCAGCCGCTTCGGCATCAGCGTGAGGAAGTCGCGGATCTGGCCGATCGCCTCGTCGGGCAGGTCCACCGACACCCCGCCGGGCCGGATGTACTGGTGGTTCATCCGTAAACCGGTGATCGTCTCGAAGATGTCGAGCACCAGTTCGCGCTCCCGGAAGCCGTACAGCATGGCCGACAGCGCACCGAGCTCCATGCCACCGGTGGCAACCGCAACCAGATGCGACGAGATCCGGTTCAGCTCCATCATCAACACCCGGATCACTGTGGCGCGCTCGGGGATCTCGCCGGCGACGTCCAGCAGCTTCTCCACGCCCAGGCAGAAAGCGACTTCGTTGAAGAGCGGTGCCAGGTAGTCCATCCGGGTCACGAACGACGGACCTTGGCTCCAGTAGCGGTATTCCAGGTTCTTCTCGATGCCGGTGTGCAGATAGCCGATGCCGCAGCGGGCTTCGGTGCACGTCTCGCCCTCCAGCTCGAGGATCAACCGCAACACACCGTGTGTCGACGGGTGCTGGGGCCCCATGTTGACGACGATGCGTTCGCCGGGGTCCGCGGCCTTGGCGGCTGCGACGACCTGATCCCATTCCTGCCCGCCGACGTTCAAGACGGTCTCGGGGGCACCATCCGCACGTAGGGTGCTCATCAGGTGTAGGCCCTCCGCTCGTCGGGTGGCGGGATCTTCGCGCCCTTGTACTCGACCGCGACGCCGCCGAGTGGATAGTCCTTGCGCTGCGGGTGGCCGTGCCAGTCGTCGGGCATCTCGATCCGGGTCAGGGAAGGGTGGCCGTCGAAGATGATTCCGAAGAAGTCATAGGTTTCCCGCTCGTGCCAGTCGGTGGTGGGGTACACCTCATACAGCGACGGGATGTGCGGATCGTCGTCGGGCACAGCGACTTCCAGGCGGACACGACGCTCGTGGGTGATCGACTTCAACGGGTAGACCGCGTGCAGCTCGCGGCCGGCATCGCCCGGGTAGTGCACGCCGCTCACGCCCAGGCTCAGCTCGAAGCGCAGGTCCGGCTCGTCGCGCAGCAGTCGGGCAACCGTCGGCAGCTGCTCCCGGCGGATGTGCAGCGTCATTTCGTCACGAAACACCACGACGCTCTCGACGGCATCGGTGTAGTCGACGCCGTTGCGCTGCAGAGCCCCGGTGAGGGCGGCGACCACGTCGTCGAAGTACCCGCCGTACGGGCGTGGACTGGGCCCGGGGAAGGTGATCTCTTTGACCAGCCTCCCGTACCCGGAGGTGTCGCCGCTGCCGGACGCGCCGAACAGTCCCCGGCGAACGCCGACCACCTCTCCGTCCGCGCCGGCGTCGGGGCCGCCGCCATCGTCGGTGCTATTGCCCGGCTGGTTCACCGCAACAAACCCTTCATCTGCCAGGTGGACGGGGCCGACAGCCCTGCCTCCTCGGCCGCGGCGATCGCCTTCTCCCGATTGACGCCCAGCGGCATCTCTTTGATCGTCGCGTGCAGCTTGAGGATCGAGTACATCAGCATCTCCGGGCGGGGCGGACAGCCGGGCAGGTACATGTCCACCGGGACGACGTGGTCGACGCCCTGCAGGATCGCGTAGTTGTTGAACATGCCTCCCGACGACGCACACACGCCCATCGCCAGCACCCACTTGGGTTCGACCATCTGGTCGTAGATCTGCCGCAGCACCGGCGCCATCTTCTGGCTGACCCGGCCGGCCACGATCATCAGATCCGCCTGCCGGGGAGAGGCCCGGAACACCTCCATGCCGAACCGGGACATGTCGTAGTCCGGCGCCATCGTCGACATCATTTCGATGGCGCAGCACGCCAACCCGAACGTCGCCGGCCACATCGAGCCTGTCCGGAAGTATCCGGCCAGTTTCTCCACCGTGCTCAGCAGCAGGCCGCTGGGCAGCTGTTCTTCTAAGCCCATGTGCTCTCTCAATCCCAGCTCAGACCGCCGCGGCGCCAGACATAGGCATAGGCGACGAAGACGACGACGACGAACAGTGCCATCTCGACGAGCGCGAACACCCCGAGCCGGTCGTAGGCGACCGCCCACGGATAGAGAAAGACGATCTCGATGTCGAAAACGATGAACAACATCGCGGTCAGGTAGTACTTCACCGGGAAACGCTGGCCCTTCGGCGCGTGCGGCCCGCTGACCGGCTGGTCGGTGGGCTCGATGCCGCATTCGTAGGCTTCCAGCTTCGCCCGGTTGTAGCGCGACGGGCCGACCACCGGCGCGATCGCCACGGAGAACACGGCGAAACCGGCGGCCAGGGCCGCGAGCACCAGGATGGGCAGGTACGGATTCATCGGGGTTTTCTGGTCGTTGTCGGTGTGAACTCACGCAAGCCTAACGTCTGGCCACTGACCGATTGGCGACAACCCGAACTTGCGTTCTTCCTTGCGACTCCCCGTGGTACGGATGGTCTCGTTGCCGTGCTTTTTACCGGCCCCGCCGTCGGCGGACAGAAACCCGCGCGACGACTCCCATTCGGCCCGCCACTGCGCCTGCGTCAGATCAGCGTCGGCAACCTCACGACGCTCTGACGTTTCTGGCCGTAGAAATCGGCAACATCGCTGGTGAAAGCATCGACGGGAGCATGGGGTGTGGTTTGCGACACGTGAGGTGGCCCGCATGAGTTGGACTACGGGTGAATCACAGCCGGTACTGGCAGACGCATTCCAACCCAAGTCGGTCGCAAGCCGCCGCCCCAGCGTGCTGTAACGGGCTAGGCTAACCGGCATGCGATTCACGCGCGTCACCATCGATCCCGCCGTGATGGGAGGCATGCCATGCATCCGGGGTTTGCGCATCCCGGTGGCGACCGTGGTCGCAATGGTTGCGGACCAGATGACATCAACCGAGATTCTCGCCGAGCTTCCTGACCTTCAGGAAGAAGACATCACCGAGGCCCTGCGATACGCAGCTGAGGCGGTGCGGGAACGGGAGTTGCCGCTGCTGCCGACCGCATGAGACTGCTGCTGGATGAGAATCTTTCGCCGGCAATGGCCGGCTTTCTCATAGCGGCAGGCCATGAAGTCGTCCATGTTCGCGACCGCGGATTGACAAGCGCCAGTGACGACGTGGTCCTGGCGCTGGCCGTCGCCGAGGAGCGTGTGTTGATCAGCGCCGACACGGACTTCGGCACGTTGCTCGCCCGATCCGGTGCAAGCAGGCCGTCCGTTGTTCTGATACGCCGTGCAGTCGGTCGACGAGCGGCCCAGCAGGCAAGCCTGATCATCGACAACCTTCTTGTCGTGCAAGAGGACCTTGAGGGTGGGGCCGTCGTCGTGCTCGGCGAGAGGACAATACGCATCCGCAAGCTGCCGATCTGATCCTGCCCATCCTTGACAGTGCCGCGGCGGGTGCAGCAGGTAGTTTCCCGACTTGTCAGCAAGGTGAGGTTGGTTTGTCGACGACTCGGCGCAGGTCGAAATGCACGCACTTGTGAGCCGGGTGGCGCAGCCCTTGGCCACAGTCAAAACGACTTGCATGTTACACATGCAAGTTGCATGCTAAACTCGGTACGGTGAGCACCATCCAGATCAGAGATGTGCCTGAGGATGTTCATGCGGCGCTTCGTTCGAAGGCTGCCGTCGCCGGGCTTTCCCTGTCGGAGTACCTGCTCCGGGAGGCAATCCGGG
>NZ_JBYCLE010000195.1:0-1381 GCF_057473765.1 Mycobacterium sp. TH-M106
CGACCACCCGACACTTGATCCGAACATTCTTCGTGTGGGCCAAACGCAGCAAGATCAATAATTCGGTCCAGATCGGGTTCCGACAAGCCAGGACAACCCCCACGATCACCCAAGACCAGCGCCTCGCGTGGCTTAAAGAACTACTCACCGGCGACTCCGAAAGCCTCCCCTACCGAGTCGCCGGCATCTTGTTATTGCTCTACGCCCAACCCCTCACCAAGATCGCTGGCCTGCAGACCACCGCCATTGCACGGGTCGACGGCGAGACACGCATCGCGCTCGGCAAAGAACCCATCCCGGTCCCCGAACCCTTCGCCTCACAACTGCACTACCACCTCCACAACCGGCCCAATCAGCGCACCACCGGCGGAGCCGTCGGCACACCGTGGCTCTTCCCGAGCACCCGGCCCGGCCGACACATCGACCCCCAGTCGATCATGCTGCGGCTGCGCCGGCTCGGCATCAAGCTGCTCGGCTCACGCAACACGGCCCTGCGTGAACTCGTATCTGAGATACCTCCTCCCCTGGTCGCCGAAATGCTCGGCTACAGCGACCAAGTCACCCAGAAACACGCCGCAGAAGCCGGCAACACCTGGGCGATGTACGCATCCACCATTGACCGAACCAATCCCTCAACGAAATCATCTGGCCGAACCATGACGACCGAATCACCCGAAGTTCGCCCTACTGACGATGCGGACGAACCGAATAGCGATACGGCTGAGCCCACCCTGTTCGACCTCGATCCACCGGTTCGGCCCTACGACCGCCACATTGACTCCCTTCGCGCGGCGGCAACTAACCTTAGTGAAGCGCAGCGTGCAGTTCATGCCGCCGAAGAACAGCTCACTCAGGTAGTTTTGCAAGGACGGAACGCTGGCTTATCGTGGACGAAAATATCAGCGACACTGGGCATCTCACGGCAGGCCGCCTACCAGCGGTGGTCGGTGCGGCTTCGTGGAATCGACGCTTTGGAAACATCCGACACTGCGACAGACATTCAGTCCCAGTTGCCTGCTGATTAGTTGTTGCGGGACAGGACGTTGTTGACGGGGCAGGAGTCCCTTGCTCCCGCACGGTCCAACCCCCCGAGAGCCCTCAAGAGGCAGGGCCCAGCGAGTCCGGCGTGCGCGAGGCCCCAGTTAGCGGAATGTCGCAACCCAGTCCCGATCGGCGCGGTCGACACTCAGCTCGCACCGCACCCTTGCACTGATACACAGATACGTCCTACAGTTAGCCTCGATTTTTCGTGCGGGTGGGGTTCGGGGGTGCTGAGCCATGAAGATCGCTGAGCGATAGCGATTTTGGGCTTGGGGTGTGTTTGGCCGTCCCGTGTCGCCGGGGTGGGCGGGCTTTCCTATGGCCGGTGGGTCTTTCGGGT
>NZ_JBYCLE010000196.1:0-2541 GCF_057473765.1 Mycobacterium sp. TH-M106
CTGTGCCGGGCCGGTGTCCTCCGACTTCGCCACAGTCCTCGACGCCGACCGCATCAAGGCTCGGCGGCGGCTGTTTATGACGGCGACGCCGCGCTACTACACCGGCCGGGTCATCAAGGCCGCCACCGAAGCTGACCTCGAAGTCGCCTCGATGGACAGCGAAGCTACCTTCGGCGCGGTGTTCCACCGCCTCGGCTTCAGCGAGGCCATCAAGCGCGACCTACTCACCGATTACCAGGTGGTTGTGGTCGGCGTCGACGACGCCACCTACCGCACCTACGTAGAAAAGGGCACTCTGGTCACCCGGGACGGAAGAGTCATCACCGATGCACGGTCCCTGGCCGGGCAGATCGGGCTCGCGAAGGCGATGCGGCGCTACGACCTGCGCCGCACAATCAGCTTCCACTCCCGGGTCGCTCGTGCCCGGGAGTTCGCCGACGAGCTGTCCGATGTCGTTGACTGGATGCCCGTCCGGCAGCAACCAAAGGGCGCGTTGTGGTCGTCGTACGCGTCCGGCGACATGACCGCTGGAGAGCGCCACGTCCTGCTCCAACACCTGTCCCGCCTCGACGACGGGGAGCGCGGGCTGCTGGCCAACGCCCGCTGTCTGGCCGAGGGCGTGGACGTTCCCGCCCTGGACGGGGTGGCGTTCATCGATCCTCGGCGTTCCGAGGTGGACATCATCCAGGCGGTGGGACGCGCCATCCGCAAAGCCGATGACAAGGCCGTGGGAACCATCGTGCTCCCCGTGTTCATCGACGCTGACACCGATCCCGAAGTGGCTCTGGATGATTCAACATTCAAGACCGTGTGGGACGTGATCAAGGCGCTGCGGGCACACGACGACGAGCTGGCCGAGCAGATCGACACGCTGCGCCGCGAGATAGGTCGCCGCGGCCGGGTGCCTAAGCTGCCGGACAAAATCCACCTCGACGTGCCGGTCACCGTAGGCGCCGCGTTCGCCTCGGCTTTCGACACAAGACTCGTGGAACAGACCAGTGCCAGCTGGGAGTTCTGGTTCGGGCTACTGGGGAAATATGTGGCAGAGAACGGGTCGGCGCTGGTTCCGCAGGACTGCCTGATGGAGGGCTACAAACTCGGGCAGTGGGTGATGGCGCAGCGTGTCAAACATGCCCAGGGAACCTTGGACCCCCACCGCGAACATCGTCTCGAGACGCTGCGGGGGTGGGCCTGGAACGCCCGCGCCGAGAAGTGGGAGAAGGTCTTCGTCTGCCTCTTGGACTACGTGAAACAGCATGGGGACGCCCTCGTTCCGGCGAACTGCATGTTCAACGGTGTCAAGCTCGGCAGTTGGGTGGTTGCGCAGCGGGTGTACTACGCGAAGGGCACCCTCGACCCTGACCGCGCACGCCGTCTGGCGGAGCTTTCGGGCTGGGCGTGGGACGTGATCGACGCCCAGTGGGACGAGGGATTCAACCGTCTCCTGGACTATGTCGAGCAGACTGGGCACGCCCGCGTCCCGTCCCGCTACCTCTTCAACGGCTACAAGCTCGGTAACTGGGTAGCGGTGCAGCGCGACCGGCACCGCGACGGCATACTCGCCCCTGAGCGCGCACGACGTCTTGCGGAGCTTCCTGACTGGACGTGGACGCCGCACGGCGACCGGTGGGAGAAAGGCTTCGCGCTACTGCTTGACTTCGCCGAGCGCACCGGCACCGCGTGCGTGCCTCACTCCCTCACGGTTAATCGCTTCAAGCTGGGCGCGTGGGTTGCGAATCAGCGCAGCAGGAGCGCCACCCTCAGCCAAGACCGCCGGCAGCGACTTGAGGAGCTGCCTTGCTGGGCGTGGGACGCCGTGGCCGCCAAGTGGGAGGAAACCTTCGCCCGGCTCCTTGAATACGTTGGCCTCAACGGAGACGCACGGGTTCCGTTCTCCTATTCGGTCGGTGGCGTAAAACTCGGATCATGGATCAACACGCAGCGCACCAAACGCGCCAAGGGAATCCTCAACCCAGACCGCGCCAGCCGTCTTGAGAAGCTTCCCGGCTGGACCTGGGATGCCCGCGCCGACCGCGCGCTACGTCGGACACCGCGGTGACGCCAGGGTCACCCAGCTATCCGTCGCCGGTACTGGTCTGGCGGTTCCATGGTCAAGAAGAACGACCGGGGCGCGCCATCCGCTTGCAGCAGCTCAATCCGGTAAGTCCAACCCACTGAACCCGCACCCCGGATTCGTGGCCATGTGATCGGCGGCGAACCGCGACGCCGCGCGGTGTAAGCCGTTGGGGGCCGGCAAACCTTCCAGTGATTGTCAGGCCCCTCAGGTGTTGCCACTCAGGTTTGCTGGGACGCGGTCAGATTAGACCGCCGCGGCCCACCATTCCGCTACGCACGAAAAAACGTGAAGCACACGACCACGCCACACGAGCGACCGACCGACGCGGGAGCACGGGACCTGCCGCGCTGGTTGTCACCGGCGTACAGGCCCGTTATCGGGCGGCGGAGATCAGCTGTTGTGCGCGTTGGAACGACATGCCGAGCACCTCGCCGACATCGCGGACAGCGACACCATGCGAGGCC
>NZ_JBYCLE010000197.1:0-4185 GCF_057473765.1 Mycobacterium sp. TH-M106
ACCGACTCGCTGGTCAGCGAGATCGACACCGCCACCCTGACCCAGCTGCTGCCAAGCTTGCAGGCCGGGATGGCGCCCAAGGTCGAGGCGTGCCTGCGGGCCGTCGCCGGTGGGGTGCCCAGCGCACACATCATCGACGGCCGGGTCGAACACTGTGTGCTGGTCGAACTGTTCACCGACGCCGGTACCGGCACGAAGGTGGTCGGCGCATGAACCGCACCGAGCAGCTGCAACAGCGGTGGTCCGCGGTGATGATGAACAACTACGGCACTCCGCCGGTGGCGCTGGCCAGCGGCGACGGTGCTGTGGTCACCGACGTGGACGGCAAAACCTATCTGGACCTGCTCGGCGGGATCGCGGTCAACATCCTCGGCCACTGCCACCCCGCGGTCATCGAGGCAGTCACCGCTCAGTTCTCGACGTTGGGCCACACCTCCAACCTGTATGCCACCGAGCCCGGCATCGCGCTGGCCGAGGCGCTCGTCGAGTTGCTGGGTACACCAGCGCGGGTGTTCTTCGCCAACTCCGGCGCCGAGGCCAACGAGGCGGCGTTCAAACTGTCGCGGCTCACCGGCCGCACGAAAATCGTTGCTGCCCAAGGTGCTTTCCACGGCCGCACCATGGGGGCGCTGGCACTGACCGGTCAGCCGGACAAGCGGGCGCCGTTCGAACCGCTGCCCGGTGACGTCACGCACGTGCCCTATGGCGACACCGTCGCGCTGACCGATGCGGTCGGTCACGACACCGCCGCGGTGTTTTTGGAGCCGATCATGGGGGAGGGCGGTGTCGTGGTCCCGCCCGACGGCTATCTGGCCGCCGCCCGCGAGATCACCGCCGCCCGGGGCGCACTGCTGGTGTTCGACGAGGTGCAGACGGGAATCGGCCGCACCGGAACGTTTTACGCCCACCAGCACGACGGAATCACCCCGGATGTTCTGACCTTGGCCAAGGGCCTGGGCGGTGGGCTGCCGATCGGGGCCTGCCTGGCCACCGGGCCTGCCGCAACCCTGTTCACTCCGGGGCTGCACGGCAGCACGTTCGGCGGCAACCCGGTCTGCACCGCAGCCGCACTGGCGGTGCTGCGGGTGCTGGCCGACGAGGATCTGGTCCACCACGCCGACGTGCTGGGCAAGACGCTGCGCCACGGCATCGAGGCGCTGGGGCACCCGCTGGTGGACCACGTCCGCGGCCGCGGCCTGCTGCTCGGCGTAGTGCTCACCGCGCCGCGCGCCAAAGACGTTGAGGCCGCCGCCCGGGCGGCCGGGTTCCTGGTCAACGGCGCCTCCGGTGATGTCGTGCGGTTGGCGCCGCCGCTGATCATCACCGAGGCCCAGATCGACGCATTCTTAAGCGCGCTGCCCCGTGTTCTCGACACTGCCCAAGAGGAGCCGTGATGACCCGTCACTTCCTGCGTGATGACGACGTCTCGCCAACCGAGCAGTCCGAGATCCTCGCCTTGGCCGCCGAACTGAAGAGAAATCCGCTGAGCCGCCGACCGCTGGAGGGGCCACGCGGCGTCGCGGTGATCTTCGACAAGAACTCCACCCGCACCCGGTTCTCGTTCGAGATCGGCATCGCCCAACTCGGCGGCCACGCCGTCGTCGTCGACGGCAGTCGCACCCAGCTGGGCCGCGAGGAGACGCTGGAGGACACCGCCCGGGTGTTGTCCCGCTATGTCGACGCGATCGTGTGGCGCACCTTCGGCCAGGACCGACTGACTGCGATGGCCGGTGCCGCGACGGTGCCGGTGATCAACGCGCTCTCCGATGAGTTCCATCCGTGTCAGGTGCTGGCCGACCTGCAGACCATCGCCGAGCGGAAGGGATCGCTGAAAGGCCTGCGGCTGTCCTACTTCGGCGACGGCGCCAACAACATGGCGCACTCCCTGCTGCTCGGCGGGGTCACCGCCGGCGTGCACGTCACCATCGCCGCGCCGGCCGCTTTCGCGCCGGCCCCGGCCGTCCTGGCCGCCGCGGAACAACGTGCCGCGACCACCGCCGGGTCGGTGACGGTGACCACCGAACCCAGCAGCGCCGCAGCGCACGCCGACGTGCTGGTGACCGACACCTGGACGTCGATGGGTCAGGAAAGCGATGGGCGCAATCGGGTCGAGCCGTTCCGGCCGTTCCGGGTCGACACCGAACTCGTCAGCTCCGCCGACCCCGATGTGGTGGTGCTGCACTGTCTTCCGGCGCACCGGGGCCATGAGATCACCGATGACGTGATCGACGGTCCGCACAGCGCGGTGTGGGACGAGGCCGAGAACCGGCTGCACGCGCAGAAGGCGCTGCTGGCGTGGCTGCTGGACCTGTCTCCATGAGGCGCGCATGACCATGACAATGACCCGCGCCGGCGACGATGCAGAGCGTAGCGATGCTGAGGAGCGGCGCGCATGACCCGCGCCGGCGACGATGCAGAGCGTAGTGATGCTGAGGAGCGGCGCGCATGACTAGAGCTGGCCGGCAGGCGCGCATTGTCGAGGTGCTGTCGTCGGCGCCGGTGCGCAGCCAGTCCGAGCTGGCCGCGCTGCTGGCCGCTGACGGCATCGACGTCACCCAGGCCACGCTCTCGCGGGACCTGGAGGAGCTCGGCGCGGTGAAACTAAGGGGGGTTGACGGCGGTGCCGGCGTCTACGTCATCCCCGAAGACGGCAGCCCGGTCCGCGGGGTCTCCGGGGGCACGGGGCGGCTGTCCCGGCTGCTGGGCGAGCTGCTGGTGTCCACCGACGCCAGCGGGAACCTCGCGGTGCTGCGCACCCCGCCGGGCGCCGCCGACTATCTGGCCAGCGCGATCGACCGCGCGGCGCTACCGTACGTCGTCGGCACCATCGCCGGTGATGACACCATCTTTGTGGCGGCGCGCGAGCCGATGACCGGCGCCGAGCTCGCCGCCGTGCTGGCAGAGTTCCAGAAGAGCTGAGGCAGAACCGAAGGAGATCGACTCATGTCCGAACCCGTCATCTTGGCCTACTCCGGCGGTCTGGACACCTCCGTCGCGATCAGCTGGATCGGCAAGGAGACCGGCCGTGAGGTGGTCGCCGTGGCGGTCGACCTGGGTCAAGGCGGCGAGGACATGGAGGTGGTGCGCCAGCGTGCGCTGGACTGCGGTGCCGTCGAGGCCGTCGTGGTCGACGCCCGCGACGAGTTCGCCGAAGAATACTGCCTGCCCACAATCCAGTCCAATGCGCTGTACATGGACCGTTATCCGCTGGTGTCGGCGATCAGCAGGCCGTTGATCGCCAAGCACCTGGTAACTGTCGCGCGCGAGCACGGCGGCGGCATCGTCGCACACGGCTGCACCGGCAAGGGCAATGACCAGGTCCGGTTCGAAGTTGGCTTCGCGTCGCTGGCACCGGATCTGGAGGTGTTGGCCCCGGTCCGCGACTACGCGTGGACCCGGGAGAAGGCCATCGCTTTCGCGGAGCAGAACGCCATCCCGATCAATGTCACAAAACGTTCACCGTTCTCCGTCGACCAGAATGTCTGGGGCCGTGCGGTGGAAACCGGTTTCTTAGAACACCTCTGGAACGCGCCGACCAAGGACGTCTACGCCTACACCGACGACGCAGGCGTCAACTGGAACACCCCCGACGAGGTGGTCGTCGGGTTCGAGTCGGGCGTGCCGGTCTCGATCGACGGCCGTCGGGTCAGCGTGCTGGAGGCCGTTATCGAGCTCAACCGCCGCGGCGGCGCCCAAGGCGTCGGGCGGCTCGACGTCGTCGAGGACCGGCTGGTGGGTATCAAGAGCCGCGAAATCTATGAGGCGCCCGGTGCGATGGTGCTGATCACCGCGCACACCGAACTCGAGCACCTTACCCTGGAACGCGAGTTGGGACGGTTCAAACGGCACACCGACCAGCGCTGGGCCGAGTTGGTGTACGACGGTCTGTGGTACTCGCCGCTGAAGGCCGCCCTGGACGCGTTCGTCGCCCACACCCAGCAGCACGTGTCCGGGGAGATCCGCGTGGTGCTGCACGGCGGCCACATCGCGGTGAATGGACGCCGCAGCGCAGAATCTCTCTACGACTTCAACCTGGCCACCTACGACGAGGGCGACGCGTTCGACCAGTCGGCTGCCCGCGGGTTCGTGCAGCTGCACGGGTTGTCGTCGAAGATCTCCGCAGCCCGGGACGCACGGTGACCCGGTCGACCGCGAGCATGCACAAAATCGCACCAGCGGGGCCGC
>NZ_JBYCLE010000198.1:0-12684 GCF_057473765.1 Mycobacterium sp. TH-M106
GCGTCACAGCCGATCAGCCTACGGCGATTGACGCGGCTAGTTTACTATTTTTACTATGTTAGAGGTGATATGAACGTTGGACTGAGCCGGGAGCAGCGGGCGCTGGCCGACAGCGTGCGCGAGGTGCTGCGCGCTGAATGCCCACCCGACGTCGCGCGCCAAGCGATGACAGATCCCGGCCGCTGGCGTGCGCTGTGGAAGACGGTCATCGGTTTGGGCTGGACCGAGTTGGCGGTGCCGTCGGCCGACGGCTCGTTCGGGGTTACCGAGCTGGCGGTGGTCGCCGAAGCGTGCGGCGCCGCTATCGCCCCGATTCCGCTGACAGCCAGCCTCGGAATGGCCGCCGGCCTGCTGCGCGGCGGCGGCCCGCAGGCCAGCGAGGTCAGGGCCGACATCGCCGGCGGCACCGTCGCCGCCCTTGCCGTGCACTGTGCCGGGCAGCGACTACCGGGCGTGCCGATGACGCTGCGGTCGGGACGGCTGCGCGGACGTGCGGTCGCGGTCGGCTGGGCGTCGCGCGCGGAGCTGGTCGTGACGCTGGCCGACTCCGACGACGGGGTGGTCGCCGCGGTGGCCGGCGGCGACGGCGTCGTCGTCCATCCGGTCGAGTGCATCGACCCGGCACAGCCGGTGGCCGACCTCGAGATCGACACCGTCCCGATCGCTACCACGCCCGTCGACGTCGAAACTGCGCTGGCGACACCGTTGGTCATCGCGGCCGCCGACCTGGTCGGGGTGGCCGGCGCGGTGTTGGACCGGTCCGTGCAGCACGCGAAGGCCCGGTGCCAGTTCGGCCAGCCCATCGGCGCGTTCCAAGGGGTCAAACACGCCCTGGCCGACAACTACGTGTCGCTGGAACGAGCCCGCAGCCTCACCTATGCGGCGGCGGCCGGCCTCGACGATGTGAACGGCAGCCCGGCCTCCGCGTGGACGGCGGCCGCGCTGGCCAAGGCCGCCGCCGGCGACGCGGCGGTCGGCTGCGCCCGGACCGCGGTGCAGGTGCACGGTGCGATCGCGCAGACCTGGGAGCACGACATCCACCTGTATCTGCGCCACGCCTGGCAGGCGGCGGCCGCGCTGGGTGACAGCCGCGCACTGTATGACGCCGTGGGCCGTCGTTTCATCGGAGGTGAGGGGTGAACGGCGCCAGCGCGGAGGTGGTGGCCGAGTTCACCGCCTGGCTGACCGAATTTCTCCCCAGCGATTACTACGGCGAGCGTTATCGCCAGTACCGCTGGGATATCGGGCTGCGGCGTGACTATCAGCGCGCCGCGTTCGAGGCCGGCTGGCTGCAGCCGACCTGGCCGGGCGAGCACGGCGGCCGGTCGCTGGATGTGCGAACGGCGATGGAGATCCGGCTTGTGGCCGCGTTGCGGTCCGCGCCCAAGCTACCCAACATCGCCGGCCCCAATGTCGTCGCGCCCGCGCTCCGCCGGTTCGGCACCCCGGAGCAGATCGACCGGCTGCTGGTCCCGCTGCTCCGCGGCGACGAGTGGTGGGCGCTGGGCATGTCCGAGCCCGAAGCCGGGTCGGACTTCGCGGGCTTGCGCACCCGCGCCGAGGCCGACGGAAACGTGTTCCGGGTCAACGGCCGGAAGATCTGGACCACCCAGGCGCACCAGTCGCGGTGGTGCACGCTCTACGTCCGCACCAACCCCGCCGCACCCAAGCACCGCGGCATCTCCTGTCTGATCCTGGATCTGCGCTCACCCGGGGTGACCGTCAAACCCATTCGCATGGCGTCGAAGTCCGACGAGACGTTCTGCGAGATGTTTCTCGACGACGTCGAGGTGCCGGTCGCCAACCTGCTCGGCCCGCTCGACGGCGGCTGGCCGGTCGCGCTGTCGTCATTGCAGCACGAACGGCAGATGATCTGGATCATGAACTGGGTCGAAATCAAACGCGGACTCGACTCGGTGCGCCGAGCCCTCCAGCTGCGGGACGGCGAACCCTACGGCGACATCCTCGTGGACCTCGGCTCCCTGCTCGCCGACGCCGAGGCGGTGCGGGCCACCGGATACCGGGCGCTGGACGACGAGCTCGCCGGTCGCCCGAGCCCGGAAGGCGACATTCTCAAACTCCTCGGATCGACGACGTTGCAGCGGGTCTGGGAGTTGAGTGCGGAGGCGGCCGGAACCGGTTCGATCACCGACCCGGATCTGCTCTTCGAACGTCAGGACGCGCTTGCCGCAACCATCTACGGCGGGACGTCGGAGATTCAACGCAACATCGTCGCCGAGCGGGTGCTCGGGCTGCCGAAGGGATGACGGGGATGGATTACGACCTCGGCGATGCCGCAGACTTGCGGAAACACTTGCGGGCGTTGATTTCCACACACATCCCGGCTGGATTTCTGGGCGCGTGCACCGACAACCCGCGCGATCTTGCGACCACCCAGTCGTTCTGCAAGTTGCTGGCCTCCGAAGGGTTGCTGGCGTTGGCGTGGCCGACCGAACACGGCGGCGGTGGCGGCTCGGTCTGGCAGCAGACGGTGCTGCGGGAGGAGATGTGGGCTCATCACGAGCCCCGCGGCGCACAGTACATGGGCATCAACTGGGTCGGCCCGGCGGTGATGCGGTATGGCACGTCGGAGCAGAAGGACCGTCATCTATCGGCAATCGCGGGCGGGGAAGTGATTTGGTGCCAAGGTTTTTCCGAGCCGGAGGCCGGAACCGATCTGGCATCGCTGCGGACCCGGGCGGTGCCGGATGGCGACGGTTGGCGGATCACCGGTCAGAAGGTCTGGACGTCGTATGCGCAGATGGCGTCCTGGTGCGTGCTGGCGGCGTGCACCGATCCCGACGCGCCGAAGTCACAGCGGCTCACCCTGTTCCTCATGCCGATGGATCGCCCCGGCCTCACCGTCCGACCGATCCGGTCGATGCTGGGCCCGCACCACCTCAACGAGATGTTCCTCGACGACGTGCCGGCGCGACCCGACGACGTGCTCGGTGAGGTCGGCGGCGGCTGGCAGGTGATGCGCGAGGCGCTGGCCTTCGAGCGAGTCGGGATCGCCCGGTATGCGCGGTGCGAATCGCTGCTGCACCGGATGCGCACCGAGCTGGGCGACGGCTGGGACCGGCTGGCCGAGTCGCTGCGCACCCGGTGGGCCCGCGCCCTCGTCGACCTGCGGGTGGCGCGGCTGCTGGCCTACCGCGCGGTGGCGCTGCTCGACGACCCGGCGGCGGGACCCGCGGCCAGCGCGGCCCGCATCGCGGCCACCACCTGCGATCAACAGGTCGCCGAGTTGCTCTTCGACGTGCTGGGACCCCGAGCCCTGGACAGCGGCTTCTCCGCGCCGCTGCACGGGGCGATCGAGGACCATTGGCGCTACGCGCAAGCGGCGACCGTGGCGTCCGGCACCATCGAGGTGCAGCGGATGCTGGTAGCACGCGAGGTGCTGGGAGAAGGACATCGATGAAAACCACACTGCCGCAAGACATCGCCGACTTCGCGGCCGTCGCCGCAGACCGGCTCGCCCAGTTGGGCGGACCACCGGCGGCGCTGCGGGCAGAAGCCGACGACGAAGTCCGGGTCGCGGCCCGCAGCGCCCTGGCCGAACTCGGCGCATTCGACCTCGACGTTCGATCCTCCCCCGACGAACTGCTGGCCGCGGCCGTGCTGTGCCGGGCCGCCGGCGCCACCGCGCTGCCCTACCCGCTGGTCGAGGAGCTGCTGGCGATCGGCGGTGCGCGGCTGGCCCTGGTGAACCCCGACGCACCACGCATCGATCACGGCGATCTGCCCGGCGAGTGGATCGCCGTCGACCTTGACGGGCGGTGCTACCGTCCGCAACTGTCATCCCGAACCGCCGCGATGCTGGGGCCGTTTCTGGTGCCGGCCACCCTCGGCGAGCCGGACGGCACCGTGCCCGGGGCCGACGTCGACACCCACCTGGTGCTGGGGTCCTGGCGGATCCTGGGTGCCGTGCAGCAACTGCTGCAGATTGCCTGCGAGCACGTGCGCACCCGGATTCAGTTCGGCAAGCCGCTGGCGGACTTTCAGGCGGTGCGGTTCACGGTCGCGGACGCGTCGGTGTCGGTGCGCGGGCTGGACGAGCTTGCCAAGTACACCATCTGGCGGCTGGAATCGGCACCGGCGCAGCTACGTTCGGCAGATGCGCTGGTGCTGCGACTCAAGGCCGTCGACACCGCCCGGCAGGTACTGCGCACGGCACATCAGCTGCTCGGCGCACTGGGGTTCTGCGACGAATCCGATGTCAGCGTGCTCGACCGGCACACCCAGCCGCTGATCCGGCTGCCGGCCAGCAGCGAGGAGCTGGCCCTGCGGCTGGCGCTCGCCGTCCGCGACGACCGGTTGGAGACGTTGTTCACGAGGACGGCATGACCCGCGCCGACGACGATGCAGTGGGGGCACCTCCCGCTTGCGGGGGAGAGTGGCGCCTGTGACCCCAGATGCCGGGATCCCGTTCGGAACCCGGCTGCGAGACCTCGCCGCACAGCGGGGCGCCGAGGTCGCCGTCGTCACCCTGGCACCCGATGGCACCACCGACACGGTGACGTTCGCCGAACTCGACGCGCGCGCCAACCAATGGGGACGCGCGTTGATGGCGGCCGGCGCCGTGGCGGGTTCGCTGATCGCGCTGGCGATCCCCAACTCGATGCACCTGGTGCTGGCGACACTGGGCTGCTGGAAGATCGGCGCGGTCCCGATCCCGATGCGCTGGGACCTGCCGGACTGGGAGCGCTCGCGGGTGCTCGCGGTGATAGACCCTGTCGTCACACTCGATGAGTCCACCCGCTCTGCGTTGTCGTCTTGCGCCGCAAGCCAATCCGGCGATCCGATGCCCAACAGCTCGGAGGTGGTCTCCCCCACCGCCAACGGAATCTGCAGCAGCGGCTCGACCGGCCTACCCAAGGTGATCCTCAACCTCACGCCGGCGATCTGGACGCCGCAGCACAGCATGCCGTTTCTGGCCCACTGGGCGCCGGTAGCGCTGCCGCAGACGGTTTTGGTGCCTGGGCCGATGTATCACACCAACGGCTTCGCCACCTTGACCAGCCTGTTGGGCGGCGACCAGCTGGTGGTGCTGGAAAGGTTCGACGCGGCAATGCTTGTCGACGCGATCGAGCAATATCGGGTCACCAATTTCACCGCCACCCCGACCATGCTGGCGCGGATCGCGGCGTTACCGAAGATCCGGCAGCGCGACTTCTCCAGCGTGGTGTGGATCCTGCAGGGCGCGGCGGTGATGCCGCCGGAGCTGCTGCGCACCTGGTTTGAGCTGCTCTCTCCCGAACAGGTGGTGATGGCCTACGGCATGACCGAGAATCTCGGCCTGACCGCGCTGCGCGGCGACGAGTGGCTGACCCACCCGGGCAGCGTCGGCCGCGGTTTCCGGGACACCGAGATCCGGATCCTGGACCCGCACGGGACACCGCTGGGTCCAGGCCAGCTGGGCGAGATCTACCTGCGTGCACCGATGCGGACCGGATACCGTTACCTCGGTGCGGCGCCGCCGCTGCCGTGCACCCCGGACGGGTTCCGGTCCGCCGGCGACATCGGCCGCCTCGATGCCGACGGCTACCTCTACGTCACCGACCGACGTTGCGACATGATCATCACCGGCGGCGCCAACGTCTTCCCCGCGGAGGTGGAATGTGCCCTGGCCGACCACGAGTCGATCGCCGACGTCGTCGTCATCGGCCTGGCCGATGCGCGGTGGGGGCGGCGGGTGCATGCGGTGGTCCAACGCGGCGACCCGGCCCTGACCGAGCAGCAGGTGATCGCCTACGCCAAGGACCGACTCGCCCCGTACAAGGTGCCCAAGACCGTCGAGTTCGTCGACGCGATCCCGCGCACCGCCGCGACCAAGGTCAATCGCTCGGCGTTGGTCGAGGCCCGCGGCGGGTGAGTTGTGGGCGCTCACCAGCCTGGCGCAGTCCACTGTCGGGGCGGTTTGTTGCTGCTTACTTGG
The DNA here is from genome assembly GCF_057473765.1 of Mycobacterium sp. TH-M106. NCBI lineage: Bacteria > Bacillati > Actinomycetota > Actinomycetes > Mycobacteriales > Mycobacteriaceae > Mycobacterium > Mycobacterium sp. TH-M106. Next base: position 5,939 of record NZ_JBYCLE010000198.1, read on the forward strand.
TGTAGTGGTAACGCGCTTGCAGGACGACGATTGCGGTCTCGGTCACGAGGTAAACCAGCCGGTGCTCCTCGGTGATGCGCCGTGACCATGCAGCGTGAATTCCATATTTCAGTGGCTCGGGCTTACCTATTCCTGAATGCGGATCGCGCACGGTGGCGTCGATCAGCTTGTTGAGGCGCTTCAGGGTGGACCGGTCGGTGTCTTGCCAACGGCGGTAGTCCTCCCAACCCTGCGGCGTAAAAAGCAGATTCACTCGCGGTCAAGGGGGTGCGCGGTGACGTCACCGCGCTGATAGGCCTCATGGGCGTCGAGAAGCCGACGGGCATTGGCCGGAGAACGAAACAGATACGCGGTCTCAACCCAGGCCGCATAGTCATCTGCTGACATCAGGACCGCGTTGCCGCGCTTGGAAATGATCTCGACAGTTGTCCGGTCACTATTGACTTGTTCAATGAGAGGGAAGAGCCTCTTGCGGGCCTCGCTCGCGGTTAAAGCCATGACCATCACCTCCGATTTTCGTGGTACATGATGTTGTACCATCTTACTCAGTTCGCGGTCGTGGCCCGGCGGAACTACTGGGAGACGACGCGGCGTTCTCGGCCCGCAGCTAGGGGATATGCACCTCGATATCGCCAGCGGTGGTCGACACCGTCTCGGGCCGGTGCCCGTTAGGGTGCGTGCCGCGCCCGCCACTGCGTTCATGGCGGCCGGCGCCGATCACCTTGGTGGCTTCGGCCTCGATCAGTGCCTGCAGCCCGGCACGGATCAGTTCGCCGAACACCACGCCGGCATCAGCGGACTTCAGCGCGCCGAGCTGTGCGAGCAAGGCAGAATGGTCCTGGGTCCCGAAACCCCACCACCTCACGGGACTTACCCCCGCTGACCGTCAGAGCCGTGCGAGCGTGGCGTCGATGCCTTTCGACAGCTCTGAATACACGAACGTGCTGGCCACCCACCTCAGCCGCGAAAAGGCCCAAACTGTTGACCGGCGTTCAAGATGAGCATGACGGCGGCGTTGTGCGTGAGGATGATTGGCGTAGTTGGGTGTTCACGCTGACGCTGTGATGCTCGCGGTGTCGGTGTCGGGCCGGCGGTGCTGTTCACGGTGCCGGTCACGGCCGGGTAGAGGTGGGCTACTTTGTCAGCGGCGCCAGCTGTAGAGCGGCCTGCTGCGCTGCGGTACGTAAGCGCTGGTCCCACACGACGAAGACGGTGTCGTCGGCTCCGATGGCGAGCACGCTGGCGAGGTGGACTGCATCGGCGCCACCCAGGGCGTGTTCTGTGGCTAGGTGTCCGGCGTGGTGGGCGATGTTCTCAGTTAGCTCCACCGCCCGAGTGGCTGCCCAAGTACTCTTCCCACAGTGTCTGGGCTTGGTGTTGGTCCTCGGCGCCCAAGCGGTGTGCACGGCGGGCGGCCGCCAACACAGCACTCACCTCGCGGTACGCCGATCGGGAAGAGACCGCCACGTCGCAGCCATCCCACGATGCCGCGGCGACGCTGCCATCCTCCTCCAACCAGAAGCGCTTGACGAACGCGCTGCTGTCGAAGTAAACGATCGCCACGGATCAACGGCGTTCTTCACGCACCAGGTCAGGGACCGACCCTCGAGCACGCACCCGAGGTGCCCCGCTGGCCGTCGGCCGGCCCGCCCGTCGCGGTCGGCCCACCACCCCCTGTCGGGTCAGCTGCTCCAGCAGCGGCGCGGTGCCCACCGGCACCAAACGAACTACCGGCGTTCCCCGATCGGTGACGACGACCTCCTCTCCGCCGCGAACCCGCTCGATCAAGTCCGCTAAGAGTTGACCCGTAATTGGCTGGACGTCTTGAGGTTCCAGAGTCCGGCAACGATCTGCAGGCTGTGGTTGATGGCGTCACCTCGTCGGCGGCATTGTCGAAGGATTTGCCAGTCTTTGATCCTGGCGATGACGTGTTCGACTCGGGCGCGGATACGCCGGTGTGCGCGGTAGTGATCGTTGCGGATGATGCGGCCGGTGTGGTCACGGCGGGGGCCGGTGATCGACGTGATACCGCGGTAGCCGCCGTCGCCGAGGATCTCATGTGCTCCGGTGAGCAGGTGTGTGACGGTTGCGCGGGCGACGACGACGTCGTTGCGGTTGCCCGGTCAGCACTGCCCGACCGCGACAATGCTGCGCCGCTGCGCGCAGATGATGATCTGGGTGTTGACGCTGCGCCGGTAGTTTTTGCTGATGGCGGTGATCGATTGGTCGTGCACGGGGATCAGGGTGCCGTCGATGATCCACGGGTGAGCACTGGTGTCGGGGGCGGGGCGTAGCGCTTTGGCCAGCACCGGCACCAGGTGGTGAATGATGCGGTCCACGGTGGACTGGCTGGTGTGAAACAGTGCGGCCAGTGCGCGGGTGGTGAGGTTGGTGCGCAGATGAATCAGAACCAGCACCGCCCTGACCGGCAGCGGCAGGCTCTAGGGCCGCCCGGGGCGTGGGGGCAGCGTGTGCCGGGCCGCGGTGCAGACGCGCTGTACTTGGTGGCGGGTGAGGCCGGTCAGCGGCAGCAGGTTTCGCCGGCGGTGTGGCAGGGCGTCGATGTCGGTGCTCTGTGATTGCATGGGTTCCATGGCGCCGGCGACCACCGACATCATGGCCGCGACCAGCGGCGATGCGGTGGCGGGTGCGCCGCGCCGGCGTGGGAAGTCCAAGGCCGCGAACTTCACATACGACGGGCCGGTGGCGGTGATCCGCCTCGAACTCGACGCCACCGATGAACGGATGCGCCGGCGGCTGCAGCGGCAGTGGGAGGCGGTGTTTCGGCTGCGTCGGGCACTGCAACGCGATGCCGCCGATCGGTGCGCGGCGTATTGGGCCGCCCACCGCGAACGCGCGGCCGACCCGAGGGCACTGCGGGAGCGTTTGGGGTTGACCCGCAAGGGCATGGAGGCGGCGGCCAAGGGCCACATCGAGGCCAGCGGGTGGATGCGTGATCACCTCACCATAGCCAGCGGCCTGCACATCGCCGATGAAGTGTGGGCGACGATCGAGCGGCATCTGTTCGCCGATGTCTGTGGGCGTCGGCACGGCCCGCCCCGCATCGGCTCGTGGTGGGATTTCACCCGCATCCCCGGCCGGGCCCGCTCGCACACCAAAACCCAGCCGACGTGGGAGACCTACCGGCTGGCCGGCACCTTGGGCGGGCACCTGAACACTTACCGGCATCCCGCGCTGCCCGCCGATATCAGCGCCGCCGAGGCCGCCGGGCTGCCACCGGGGACCTCGATCCTGGCCCAGCCCGCCACGATGCCGGCCCCGCCGCGGCCGGCGAGTAAGTCGTGGTGGGATCACGACGGCGCGTTGGCGGTGGTGTTCACCGGATTGCCCGCTGGGGATCTCGTGTTGCCGGTCCGGTTGCCCCAAGGCGCGGGCCAGTGGGCGCATCTGGCCCATTTCCTGGCCGATGCGAACATCTGGCACAAGATTGATCTGGTGCGGGTGGCTGACCGCAAAGCCCCCGGCGGGTGGCGCTATTACGCGCATCTGCTCATCCACCGCCGCGGGTATCAGTCGCCGTCCACCATTGCTCACCGCGATGAGATTCCGGCCGGGCGGCGGGTCGGGGTGGATGCCAACGTGTCCAACCTGGCGGTGGCCTCGTTCTGTCAAGACCGGCCTGACCGGCTGGTCGTCGCGCGTGTTGAGTGCACCGACGCCCAGCAGACCGCCGCCGCGCGTGCCGCCAAACAGGCCCGGGCGCGGCTAAAGGCGCTGGATCGTTCCCGGCGCAACACCAACGCCGGCCAATACGGCCCGTCGGTGCGACAGCGCAAACGCGCCCAGCGCCGCGCCGCGAAAGGACTGCCCGCCCGCCAGGTCACCAACCCGGGTGGGGCTCGGGCGGCCCGCGCCGATGGGGTGCCGCTGCGCGCTTACCGCCACGACGAACTCTCGGGCCGTTATCGGCGCACCCGCTGTGATCACGCCGCCGAGGCACGGCGCGCCGGCCAGGCCAAGCAAGCCCGCGCCAACGCGCTCGCCTCGGCGATCGTGGCCGCCCACGGCAACACCATCACTGTGGAGGATTGCCGTATCTCCACCTGGGCGAGGTTGTGGGGCAAACGGATTGCGTTGTTTAGCCCCGGCATGCTCGTCGCTGCGCTGCAGCAGGAATGTGTTGCTACCGGTGGCCGGTTTTACCGGGCCGGCACTCACGCCACCGCGATGAGCCAGCACTGCCCATGCGGGGCGCGCGTGCCGAAAACCCTTGCTCAGCGCACCAACCACTGCCCACGGTGCGGGCTGCGCGGCGACCGTGACATCGTCTCCGCGGCGCTGGCAGCCTGCGTCGAGCTCGCCGACCCCGACGATCCGCGCACCGCGGTGGTCGATTACCGACTTGCCCACGCGCTGCGCGATGGGTTGGCCTCCCAGCAAGAGTGGGAGGGTTCAGTCAACCGGTACCAGCCACCAACACCATCCGGTGATGGATTGGCCAGGACCGGCAGCCACCACCCGGTGGTCTCTGCTGAACAAGCGGCACCCGGCCCACCCCCGAACAGATCACGCCCGCAGCGTGGACGTCGCGGGACCAGCCGAAAACAACCAGCACCCAAGCTGATTGGCGCCGCATGACCCATTACGGGTCAACTCTTAGCTCGGCCCGCAACCTACTCACCGTCACATCCATATAGGCTAAATCTTGGATATTCTGATACGGCATTGACTATTTGATACGCTCGCTCTGATATCGCAGGCGAGTGAGGAGTACGACGTGCACGCAGCGCTGCGCCCTTACGCGACCGTCGGTGTGGCTCTGGCCAGTGCTGGCGTGCTCGCCATCGCCTCAGTGGCGCCACCGGGTCACGGAACCCAGGTACGCACTGTCCAGCTCACCGGGGTGACCGCGGATTCGCCGCTGGGCGACGGCACCGCCTTCGTCATCGGCGGCAGCGGCACACCAGTGCCGTCTCAGGCCTATGTGGACGCGGCTGACTCGCTGTACCTGGCACCGCGCGGATTCACCGGCACCGCCGAGTCGTTCTTCACCCCCGAAGGATTGCAGCCGGGCACCGGCGTGAAAACACTGCCGTTCGACACGTCGGAGGCTCAGGGGCAACAGATGCTGGACGAGTCGATCCTGGCACAGATCGCCGGCGGGCACGTCAGCGCCGAAAACCCCGTTGTGGTTTGGGGCTGGTCGCAGAGCTCGGTGATCTCGTCGCTGTTGATGCCGGAGCTGAAAGCGCAGGGCGTGCCCGCCGGCGATGTCCACTTCGTGCTGGTCGGCAATGAAAGCTCGCCCAACGGTGGGGTGTTGGAAAGCTTCGACTTGCCGGTCAACGGCCAGAACCCGACCGTCCCGAGCCTGGGTGTCACGTTCAGCGGCGCCATGCCGTCAGATCTCTACCCGACCGACAACTACGTGATCGAATACGACGGCTTCGCCGACTTTCCGAAGTACTCAACCAACCTGATATCGGACCTCAACGCGATCTTAGGCATGGACTTCGCGCACAGCCAGTATCAGAATCTGACGCCCGAGCAGCTGCTGCCGCAGGCCGACGGCGGCGACGCGATTCAACTTCCGACGTCGTCTGCAGACACGATGGCCAATTACTACATGATCCCGAACGCAGAGCTGCCGCTGCTGCAACCGCTGCAGTCCATTCCGGTGATCGGCAAGCCGCTGTACAACCTGCTAGAGCCCGACACGCGAATCCTGGTGAATCTGGGCTACGGCAGCATCACCGACGGCTGGAACCAGGGCGACGCCGATGTACCGACCACGATCGCCGCGGGCTTCCCGAGCGGCATCCGCCAAGCGGAGCTGTCGACCGCGTTGAGCAACGGCCTGCAGCAGGGCATCAGCGAGGCGATCAAGCAACTGCAGAACCCGGACAATTACGTAACATCCGGCGGATCGGGCCTTGGCGTCGACCCGACGACCACGATCCCGTCGTTCACCGACATCGTCAACGATTTCAGTGGGGATCTCTCGAAGCTTTACTCAACGTTGCTTCCAGACGCTGACACCGCCAACGCGTTGCTCATTTCCTTGCCGACCATTTTGGGCGGCTACATCTCCGAGCAGGCCGCAGACGGCAACCTGATGGGTGGAATCGGTGTGGCGGTCGCCGCCGCGACAGCGCTGATCCCGTTCGCCTTTTCATTTGGTGTGGAGGCGGCGCTCGCCGCTGAGCTGAGCATCGGACCATATGCATAGCGCCGGCGGCCGAGGTTAACCGTTGCAACCTACTCACCGTCACATCCATAGGGATAGCGTACAAACGACGCGACATGATATGTACATCGCTCGACATCCCACCGCCATTTTTGATCCGCGCCATCCCGCACAGCACGGTAACCTTATTCTCATGGCGTTATCTGCAGCGCACCGACAGGAGGCGGGATGTCCACGGTCGACACCGACGACACGGCCGAACCGACGACCCGCGCCGCGGGCTTTATCAGAACGGCGATCGTCATACTCGGGGAAACCGGGCGCACCGACTTCACCGTGCAAGAGGTCGTCGGCCGCTCCAAGACCTCGCTGCGGGCTTTCTACCAGCATTTTTCCAGCAAGGACGACCTGTTGTTGGCGCTGGTCGAAAAGACCATGGCCCAGTCGGTACAGGCTTGGCGGGCCCAGACCGCCGGGCTGGACAGCGGCTCGGCGCTGAAGCTGGTGATCGACCGCGTCAGCGCCCAGCCGGAGTCGAGCACCCAGGACAGCCTGAACCGGGCGCTGAGCCTGTACAACCAGCACCTGGCCGAGACCC
>NZ_JBYCLE010000199.1:0-5238 GCF_057473765.1 Mycobacterium sp. TH-M106
TCAAACACAGCACAACCATGAAAGCCATACCCGACGCCCCTGGGCAGTTCGAAGCCTACGGCCGAGGGCAACAACCACCCATCTAGAAAGGTAGGGACCTGACCATGCCGAGGACCGACAACGACACCTGGGCCATCACCGAGAGCGTCGGTGCGACAGCACTGGGGGTGGCCGCCGCCCGGGCCGCCGAAACCGCCAGCGCTCACCCGCTGATCAGCGACCCTTTCGCCCGGATTTTCCTGGACCGTGCTGGCCCGGGAGCGTGGAGCGTGTACGAGGGGTTGACAGGGCCCGACGGCGCCGACCCGGACTTGGGGGCGCTGGTGCAGGCCATGATCGACTTCATGGCGGTGCGGACGGCGTTTTTCGACGAGTTCTTCCTCGCCGCCGCCGACGCCGGGGTTCGGCAGATGGTGATCCTCGCGTCCGGCCTGGACGCGCGGGCGTGGCGACTGACCTGGCCGGCCGGCACCACCGTCTACGAACTCGACCAGCCGAAGGTGCTTGACTTCAAGGCCGACACACTGCGCCAGCACGGGGCGAGCCCGACGGCCGAGCTGGTGTACGTGCCGGTGGATCTGCGCCAGGACTGGCCCGACGCGCTGCGCAACTCCGGTTTCGACCCGGCCAGGCCCACCGCGTGGTCGGCGGAAGGGCTGCTTCGATACCTGCCGGCCCGGGCCCAAGATCTGTTGTTCGAGCGCATCGATGCCCTCAGCGCCTCGGGCAGCAGGCTGGCCACCAACGCGCTCGCCGCCGAAGCGGTGGACCCCGAGCGGCTGGCGCGGCAACGTGAGCAGATGCACCGCTTGCGGGCTGCCGCCGCCGCGCTGGTCAACGCCGAGGTCACCGACCTTGAGGAGCTCTGGTACGCCGAGAAACGCACCGACGTCGGCACCTGGCTCGGCGAGCACGGCTGGGAGGCGTCGACGGAGACGCTGCAGGAATGGCTGGCCCGTTACGGCCGCAGTGACGTGGCCAAGGATCGGATGCCCAACCTCTTCGTCTCCGCGCGGCGGGTGTCGAGCTGAGTTCAGGATGCGGCTGGTCGGCCTTGCGAACTGCGTGCCAGACTAGACGGTTGTGACCGTGATACCCGATACCACCGCCTCCGTGATGGCGGCGTCGCTGGCCGACGTCGACCCCGACATCGCCGGTCTGCTCGGCAAAGAGTTGCACCGCCAGCGCGACATGCTGGAGATGATCGCCTCGGAGAATTTCGTGCCGCGTTCGGTGCTGCAGGCCCAGGGCAGTGTGCTGACCAACAAATACGCCGAGGGCCTGCCGGGCCGGCGTTACTACGGCGGGTGCGAGTACGTCGACGTGGTGGAAAACATCGCCCGTGACCGGGCTAAGGAGCTGTTCGGTGCCGAGTTCGCCAACGTCCAGCCGCACGCTGGTGCCCAGGCCAACGCCGCGGTGCTGGCGGCGCTGATGACCCCGGGGGAGCGGTTGCTGGGGCTGGACCTGGCCAACGGCGGTCACCTCACGCACGGCATGCGGCTGAACTTCTCCGGCAAGCTCTACGAGAACGCTTTCTACGGGGTGGACCCGAAGACGCATCTGATCGACATGGACGTGGTTCGAGATCAGGCGCGTGCCTTCCGCCCCAAAGTGCTCATCGCCGGCTGGTCGGCTTACCCGCGGATCCTCGATTTTCCAGCGTTTCGTTCGATCGCCGACGAGGTCGGCGCGACGCTGTGGGTGGACATGGCCCACTTCGCCGGCCTGGTGGCCGCCAAGTTGCATCCCTCCCCGGTGCCGCATGCGCAGCTGGTGTCCACCACGGTGCACAAGACACTTGGCGGCCCTCGGTCCGGGCTCATCCTAGGCAAAAAGGAATTCGCCAAGACGGTCAACTCGGCGGTGTTCCCCGGCCAGCAGGGCGGCCCGCTGATGCACGTCATCGCCGCCAAGGCCGTCGCACTCAAGATCGCCAGCACACCGGAGTTCGCCGAGCGTCAGCAGCGCACCCTCGACGGCGCCCGGATTCTCGCCGAGCGGTTGCTGGGCGCCGACGTCGCCAAGGCCGGGGTGTCGGTGGTCAGCGGCGGCACCGATGTCCATCTCGTGTTGGTCGATCTGCGTGACTCTCCGTTGGACGGCCAGATGGCCGAGGATCTGCTGCACGAGGTCGGCATCACCGTCAACCGCAATGCCGTCCCCAACGACCCCCGGCCGCCGATGGTCACCTCGGGGCTGCGGGTCGGCACCCCGGCGCTGGCCACCCGCGGGTTCGGCGACGCGGAGTTCGCCGAGGTCGCCGATATCATCGCCACCGCACTGGTGCAGGGCAGCGGCGCCGACGTCTCCGCGCTGCGGGCGCGGGCGACCCGGCTGGCACGTGAGTTCCCGTTGTACGACGGGCTGGAGGGCTGGAAGCTGGTCGACAGCGAGTGACACGGGCCACGCCGGGTTGCAAAAAAGGTGTGAATCTGAGTTACAGTTACTTTCATGGCTGAAAAACCCGTCGCCAACGCGCTGACCCTAGAGCTGGAACCCGTCGTCGCCGCGAACATGATTCGGCACCTCGATTCCCAGGATCCGTGGTTCGCCCACGACTACGTGCCGTTCGACCACGGCGAGAACTTCGCCTTCCTCGGCGGGCGCGACTGGAATCCCTCGCAGGTGACGTTGCCCAGGCTGGTCACCGACGCGTGCGAGATTCTGCTCGTCGACAAAGACAGCCTGGCCGGCTACCACCGTGAACTCGTTGAGCACTTCATCCTCGAGGAGAAGTGGGGACGCTGGATCGGCCGGTGGACCGCCGAAGAGCACCTGCACGCGATCGCGCTGCGGGAGTACCTGGTGGTCACCCGGGAGATCGACCCGACCGCCAACGAAGCCGTGCGCCTCGACCACGTGATGAAGGGCTACCGCGCCGATCGCTACAGCCAAGTCGAAACCCTGGTGTTCATGGCCTTCTTCGAACGTTCGCACGCGGTGTTCTGCCGCAACCTGGCCGACAAGATCGACGAGCCGGTGCTCAAGGGTCTGATCGGCCGGATCGCCGGCGACGAAGAACGCCACGAGGAGTTCTTCGCCAACCTGGTCGCGCACTGTCTGGAGTACACCCACGACGAGACGGTGTCCGCGATCGCCGCCCGCGCCGCAGAACTGGGCGTCGTCGGCGCCGACATCGAGCCCTACCGCAACAAACTCGATGTCATCGCCGAGGCCGGGATTTTCGGGCCCGATGAGCTGCGCCGGGTGATCTCTGATCGGATCAGCGCCTGGGGGTTGGCCGCGCATCCCGACTTGAAGCGGTTCGTCGTCGGCTAAAGGCCTCTGCCCGGTGAACGTGCGCGAACCCGGCGAATAACCCGGCGTGTCGGCCGGGGACACGCACCTTCGCGGTTAGGGAGTCGGGGTAGCGTCACAAGGGATGGCTAGCCATACGCTCTGCTGTCCACGCGGCATCACCCGTTGCGACGACGACAGGACCGGCCCCGGTCCTGGTGCCGCGGCCCCCGTCGAAACGCTCGTGCGGGGCCGCGCGGGCCATCAAGCCAGGGAGCGCCGGTGCCTGATATCCGGACCTATGTGTTGGACACCTCCGTACTGCTGTCGGATCCGTGGGCGTGTACCCGGTTCGCCGAGCACGAAGTCGTCGTCCCCTTGGTGGTGATCGGTGAGTTAGAGGCCAAACGCCATCATCACGAACTCGGTTGGTTCGCCCGTCAGGCGCTTCGCATCTTCGACGACTTACGGCTGCAGCACGGTCGGCTCGACCAGCCTATTCCGGTTGGCGCACATGGCGGTACGGTGCACGTCGAGCTCAACCACAGCGATCCCGCCGTGCTGCCCGCGGGATTCCGCACCGAGGACAACGACTCGCGCATCCTGTGCTGTGCCGCCAACCTCGCCGCTGAGGGCCGGCGAGTCACGCTGGTGAGCAAGGACATTCCGATGCGGGTGAAGGCCGCCGCCGTGGGGCTGGCCGCCGACGAGTATCACGCGCAGGACGTCATCACCTCCGGGTGGTCCGGGATGGACGAGATCGAGGCCGCCGCCGAGGACATCGACACACTGTTCGCCGAGGGTGAGATCGACTTAGCCGCTACGCGGAACCTGCCATGCCACACCGGTATTCGCTTGATCGGTGGAAGCTCGCACGCGCTGGGCAGGGTCAACGCCGCCAAACGGGTTCAGCTGGTCCGCGGTGACCGGGAGGCGTTCGGGCTGCGCGGGCGCTCCGCTGAGCAGCGAGTGGCGCTGGATCTACTGCTCGACGAATCGGTGGGCATCGTCTCGCTGGGAGGCAAGGCCGGCACCGGCAAGTCGGCGTTGGCGCTCTGCGCGGGCCTGGAGGCCGTGCTGGAGCGGCGCACGCACCGCAAGGTGATGGTGTTCCGGCCGCTGTATGCCGTCGGCGGCCAGCAGCTGGGCTACCTGCCGGGCAACGAGAGCGAGAAGATGGGTCCGTGGGCGCAGGCGGTCTTCGACACGCTGGAGGGGCTTGCCAGCCCCTCCGTGCTGGAGGAGGTGCTGTCCCGCGGCATGCTCGAGGTGTTGCCGCTGACCCACATCCGCGGCCGGTCCCTGCATGATTCCTTCGTGATCGTCGACGAGGCGCAGTCGCTGGAACGCAACGTGCTGCTGACCGTGCTGTCCCGGCTCGGCGCCGGGTCGCGGGTGGTGCTCACCCACGACGTTGCTCAGCGCGACAATCTGCGGGTCGGTCGCCATGACGGCGTCGCCGCGGTGATCGAGAAGCTCAAGGGACATCCGCTGTTTGCGCACATCACCTTGCTGCGCAGCGAGCGGTCACCGATCGCGGCGCTGGTCACCGAGATGCTCGAAGAGATCAATCCGGCCGTGATGTCGTGAGGCTGCCGTAGGCTGCCAGGGTGCCGAAACGAACCGACAGCCATGGGGGTTTGTGGCCCATGCGGGCTGGCCTGGCTGCGGTCGCCGCAGTACTGGTGATCGGGGCTTGCACCGGGCAGGTGCGCCGCGTCAGTGCCGAGGCGGTCGACTGCGCAGCAGTCAAGTGTGTCGCGCTGACTTTCGACGACGGTCCCAGCCCCTACACCGACCGGCTGCTGAAGGTACTGGCCGACAACGACGCCAAGGCCACCTTCTTCCTGATCGGCAACAAGGTGGCGGCCAACCCGGCCGGCGCCAAACGCCTCGCCGAGGCGGGCATGGAGATCGGCAACCACACCTGGGAACACCCCAACATGACCACCATCCCGGCGGCCGACGTTCCCGGGCAGCTGTCGAAGGCCAACGACG
>NZ_JBYCLE010000200.1:0-4326 GCF_057473765.1 Mycobacterium sp. TH-M106
CCAAGCGCGTCGGCATCATCGGCACGGGCGCGACCGCGGTCCAGTGCGTGCCGCATCTGGCCGCGGCGGCGCAGCGGCTCTACGTATTCCAGCGCACCCCCTCGTCGGTGGACGTGCGGGCCAATCGCCCCACCGAGCCCGGGTGGGCCGACACGCTGCGGCCCGGCTGGCAGCGCGAGCGCATCGACAACTTCCAGATCCTCACCGCCGGAGGGCAGGCCGCCGAGGACCTCGTCGCCGACGCGTGGACGAGCATCACCCGCAAGCTCCCGGTGATGCGCCACGACGCCGCGGGTGTGGCCGATCCCGAGCAGCGCGGCCGCGACATCGAGCTGGCGGACTTCGCCAAGATGGAGGAGATCCGGGCGCGGGTCGACGACATCGTCGCCGACCGCGCGACCGCCGAGGCGCTCAAGCCGTGGTACGGCTACTTCTGCAAGCGCCCCTGCTTCCACGACGAGTACCTGCAGACCTTCAATCGTGACAACGTCACCCTGGTCGACACCCACGGTCGCGGGGTGCAGCGCATCACCGAGTCCGGCGTCGCTGTCGACGACGTGGCCTACGACCTCGACTGCCTCATCTTCGCCACGGGCTTCGAGGTCGGCACGGACTACTGCCGCCGCACCGGGTTCGAGTTGGTCGGCCGCGACGGGGTCACGCTCACGCAGCGGTGGCGCGACGGTGTGCGCACCTTCCAGGGCCTGTGCGCCAACGGTTTTCCGAACTGTTTCATCGAAAGCATCGCTCAGGCCGGGCTGACGGTGAACTTCCCGTATCTTCTGGACGTGCAGGCCACCCACGCCGCGTGGATCATCGCGTGGGCGCTGGGACACGGCGTCACCGAGGTCGAGGCGTCACCGGACGCGGAAGCCGCCTGGGTCGACATCGTCGTGGCCCGCTCGGCCGCCACCGCCGAGCGCGCCGCGACCTGCACCCCGGGCTACTACAACCGGGAAGGCAGGGCCGACGCCAAGACTCGGCAGGGCAGCTTCTTCTTCGGCGGGCCCACCGAGTACGCCGACCTCCTTCAGGAGTGGCGGGCCCGGGGAGAGATGAAGGGGCTCCTGCTGCGCGACACCGCGGCCGGCTCATGACGAGCCGGCGGGCCCGCCGGCGCTACGCCGTCGGGCGGGTGCGGGCCGCGACCCGGCGCAGGCGCGCGCCGCGCGTCGCCGTCATCGGCGCGGGCTTCGGCGGCCTCGGCGCGGCGGTGGCGCTGCGCCGCAAGGGCATCGACGACCTGGTGATCATCGACGGGGAGGACGGCGTGGGCGGCACCTGGCGGCGCAACACCTACCCCGGTGCGGCGTGCGACGTGCAGAGCCACCTCTACTCGTTCTCCTTCGCGCCGAACCCGAACTGGAGCCGCACGTATGCCCGGCAACCCGAGATCCTGGCGTATCTGGAATCGGTTGCCGACGACTTCGACCTGCGCCGGCACCTGATGCTGCGGACCCGGGTGCGGCATGCGCGCTGGCGCGAGGACACCGGGCAGTGGGAATTACAGCTGCAGCAGGCCGACGGTGACACCAGCACGCTGGTGGTCGACGTCGTGGTCAGCGCCGCCGGCCTGTTCGGCGCCTCCAGGCTGCCCGACATCGAGGGCCTGGCCGGCTACCGCGGCCACCTGATGCACACCTCCGCCTGGGACCGGGACGTCGACCTGACCGGCAGGCGGGTCGCGGTGATCGGCACCGGTGCCAGCGCGGTGCAGGCCGTCCCGGAACTGGCCCGAATCGCCGGGCGTGTCACCGTATTTCAGCGCACGCCCCCGTGGATGGTGCCCAAGGACGACCGCCCGTTCAGCGCCGGCGAACTGGCCCGGTTCCGCCGGCACCCCTGGGCCACCCGGCGGGAACGGTGGCGGGTCTGGAAGCAGTTCCACGACTTCACCGGCAACGCACTCGACGATCCGACGGCCGCCGGCCGCGCACAGATCGCGGCATCCTTCCTGGAGCGCACCGTGCCCGACGAACGGTTGCGCCGCGCGCTCACCCCGGACTACCCGTTTCGCTGCAAGCGGGTGCTGCTGGGCGCCGACTACTACCTGGCGCTGCAGCGCGAGCACGTCGACCTGGTGACCGACCCGATCGCGCGGGTCACCGAGACGTCGATCGTCACGGCCGGCGGCGACGTGGTCGGCGTCGACGCGATCGTGTGCGCCACCGGATTCCAGACCAGCCACTACCTCAGCGGTATCGAGGTGATCGGCCGCGGCCGCGAGAGCCTGCACGAACGCTGGGGCGAGGACCCCAGCGCCTACCTCGGCGTGGCGGTCAGCGGGTTCCCGAATTTCTTCATGTTGTACGGCCCCAACACCAACCAGGGCGGCAACTCGATCGTCTACATCCTGGAGGCCGGCGCGCGACTGGTGGCCGGCGCGGTGAGCCGGCTAGCGCGCCGGGGCGGCTTCCTCGACGTGCGCCCCGAGGCCGAAAACCGCTACAACGAAGAGCTTTCCGCCGCGCTCGAGCGGACCATCTGGACGCAGTGCGACAGCTATTTTCGCTCGCCGACGGGCCGCATCGTCACCCAGTGGCCCTACACCGAGCTGGAGTACGCCCGCCGGACCTGGCGGCTGCGGCCGCGTGACTGGGTACACCGCACCGCGGGCCCGCCGACCGGTGACGGGTCAGCCGGTGCCGAAGTCGATGACGCCGCGGATCAGCCGGCCTGAGGCCAGGTCGGCGTAGGCGTCGTTGATGTCGTCGAGCCCGTAGCGCCTGGTGATCATCTCGTCGAGCAGCAGTCTGCCCGACCCGTAGAGCGTGGCCAGCAGCGGAATGTCGCTCTTGGGGTTGCAGGACCCGAACACGGTGCCGCACAACGTCTTGTTCATCAGGATGAAGTCCTGCAACGCCATGGGCACCGAGCGCAGTGCCGGCGCCGGCAGGCCGGTGAGCACGCAGGTGCCACCCTTTCGGGTGAGCGCGAGTGCCGCGCCCACGTCGGCCTCGCCGATCATCGCGGGGGACACGACGACCGCGTCGGCCATCACGCCCCGGGTCAGGTCGCGCACCAACTCGAGCGCCTCGGCCGCCGTTGCCGCGGTGTGGGTGGCCCCGAAGCGCGGGGCGGACTCGCGCTTGAATTCGTTGACGTCGACCGCGACGATGCGGGCGGCACCGTTGATGCGGGCGCCCTGGATGGCCGCGGCGCCGATGCCGCCGGCGCCGATCACGACCGCGGTGTCGCCGCCGCGCACGCCCGCGCGCCGGGCCGCCGAGCCGTATCCCGTCGGCACCGCGCAGGCCAGCAGTGCGGCGGGCACCAGCGGGACGTCCCGATCGATTTTGACGAGCGAATCCGCCGCCACCACGGTGTGTTCGGCGAACGCACCGATCTTGGACACATGCCCGAGGTCACGGCCGTCGGCGGTGTGGTGGCGAAACGTGCCGTCGGTCGGCATGCCGGGGGTCAGCGTCCCTGCCCCCTTGTCGCACAGGTACTCCATCCCCGAGGCGCACCATCGGCACTGTCCGCACACCGCGAGGAAGGACGTCACCACGTGGTCCCCCGGCGCGAAACCGGTGACGCCCGAACCCACTTCGAGGACCACGCCGGAACCCTCGTGCCCGCCGATGGTCGGCGACATGGCGGGCAGTCCCAAAGAGTTCAGCACGTCGGAGGGCGGCGCGAGCTTGCCCTGTCGGATGTGCTCGTCGGAGTGGCACAGGCCGGTGGCGGCCAGCTTCACCAGCACCTCGCCGGCGCGCGGCGGGTCGAGCTCGAACTCCTCGACCGACCACGGGCGCCCGTACTCGTAGAGAATGGCCGCGCGGCTTCGCATCGATGCTCAGCCGTTCGCGGCGGCCACCCGGGCCCGCTCCGTCATCGAGGCGGTCACGCCGCCGTCGTTGAGGATGTCGGTGCCGGTGAGGTAACCCGCTTTGTCGCTGGCGCAGAACGCCAGCAACTCGGCCATCTCCTCCGGTTTGCCCCAGCGCGGGACCGCGGCCTCGGTGACCATCGCCCCCGCCCCGGCCTGTTCCTCGAGCCTGCCCATCTCGGTGTCGATGGACCCCGGGGACACCGAGACGATGCGCAGGCCGCGCGCGTTGAACCGTTCCGCCTGCGACTGGCTGTACCACCGCACGAAGCTCTTGCTCACCGCGTAGGCGATGCCGGATCGCCCCTCTTCGGGCACGATGTCGCACGCCGCCAGCATGGCGTCCAGGAAGGCGTCGGCGTCGTGCAGCGCCAGCGGAAACTGGCTTGCGGGAATGAGTTCCGCGGGCAGCAGGTGGGCCGCCATGGACGCCACGTTGACGATCGCGGCGCCCTCGCCTGCCACCGCGTGAAACGCCTCGTTGACGTGCAGGG
>NZ_JBYCLE010000201.1:0-26445 GCF_057473765.1 Mycobacterium sp. TH-M106
CGCTGGGCATCGCCAACCAGCGGGAAACCACGCTGGTATGGAACAAGCAGACCGGCCGCCCGTACTACAACGCGATCGTCTGGCAAGACACCCGCACCGACCGCATCGCGGCGGCGCTCGACCGCGACGGCCGCGGCGACATGATCCGGCTCAAGGCGGGACTGCCGCCGGCCACCTATTTCTCCGGCGGCAAGCTGCAGTGGATTCTGGAGAACGTCGACGGCGTACGCGAAGACGCCGAACGTGGCGACGCCCTGTTCGGCACCTGCGACACCTGGATGTTGTGGAACCTGACCGGCGGCCCCCGTGGGGGAGTCCACCTGACCGATGTCACCAACGCCAGCCGCACCATGCTGATGAACTTGGAGACGCTGGACTGGGACGACGAACTGCTGTCACTGTTTTCGGTGCCGCGGGAGATGCTGCCGCGGATCGCGGCGTCGTCGTCGCGCAAACCGCACGGCATCACCGCCAGCACCGGACCGGCGCGGGGTGAGGTGCCGGTCACCGGCATCCTGGGCGATCAACAGGCGGCGATGGTCGGCCAGGTGTGCCTGGCCGCCGGCGAGGCCAAAAACACCTACGGCACCGGAAACTTCTTGCTGCTCAACACCGGTGAGAAGATCGTACGTTCAGCACACGGTCTGCTGACTACGGTCTGCTATCGGTTCGGGGACGCCGCGCCGGTGTATGCGCTCGAGGGGTCGATCGCGGTCACCGGTGCGGCCGTGCAGTGGCTGCGCGACCAGTTGGGCATCATCGGCGACGCCGCGCAGAGCGAAGCGCTGGCCCGCTCTGTCGCCGACAACGGCGGGATGTACTTCGTGCCAGCGTTCTCCGGCCTGTTCGCCCCCTACTGGCGCTCCGACGCCCGCGGCGCGATCGTCGGCCTGTCGCGGTTCAACACCGGCGCACACCTCGCGCGAGCGACACTGGAGTCCATCTGCTACCAAAGCCGCGACGTCGTTGCGGCGATGGAAGCTGATTCCGGTGTGCGCCTTGAGGTTTTGAAGGTCGATGGCGGGATCACCGCCAACGATCTATGCATGCAGATCCAGGCCGACACCCTGGGTGTAGACGTGGTCAGGCCGGTGGTCACCGAGACCACCGCCGCGGGCGCGGCCTACGCCGCCGGGCTGGCAGTCGGGTTCTGGAAGGACCCGAGCGAGCTGCGGGCCAACTGGCGCGAGGACCAGCGATGGACGCCCACCTGGAACGACGAACAGCGGGCGGCGGGCTACGCTGGCTGGCAAAAAGCCGTGCAGCGCACCCTGGACTGGGTTGACGTGTCTTGAAGCGCCGGCGATGGGCGGCTAAGGCGGCCGTCGTGGTGCTCGCGGTCGGCATGGCCGCCGCGGGGATCTGGTTATACGGCCATGTATGGCACGCCTGGCGATCGTCGGGCCCGTCACCGACCTGGACCCCGGTGCCACCGGGGTCGAGTGCGCCACCGCTGAACCCGGGTTACGACACCGCCCGCCGGCTCCTGGAAGCACTGCCCATCAAGGGCTGGGACCGGGCACAGGATTTCAAACGCTACCGGTTCGGCGAGCGGTGGAGCGACGACGTCGACGTCGAGTTCGGCCACAACGACTGCAACACCCGCGACGACATCCTGCGCCGTGACCTCACCGACGTGACACTGCGGCGGGGAACCTGCCTGGTACAGCACGGGGTCTTGCACGACCCGTACACCGCGCAGATCATCGACTTCGTTCGCGGACCCGATACTTCCGAGGCAGTGCAGATCGACCACGTGGTGTCGCTGGCCGACGCGTGGTACAAGGGCGCCCGGGCCTGGGACGACGCTCGGCGCCGCAACTTCGCCAACGACCCTCGCAACCTGCTGGCCGTCGACGCGCAGGCCAACTTCGACAAGGCCTTCCGGGATGCCGCAGCGTGGCTGCCACCAAACGTCAGCTATCGGTGCGAGTTCGTCGCCCGCCAGGTCGCCGTCAAGACCGACTATCAGCTATGGGTGTCGGCCAACGAGAAGGATGCGATGCGCCGGGTGCTGCAAGGCTGCTGACGTTGCTGGTCATTCGGTTTCGCCCAGGATGTTGTAAACCTCGCGGCGGGCGGTATTGACGATGTCGACGATGCGCTGTTGCTGGTCGGCGCTGGCGACGTCTGCGGCTTGCGCCACCGCGCCGAACAGTTGACCTATCGCTGTGCGGAGAGTGACCTGACCGGGGTCGACGTCTTCGGCGATCGCCTGCCATGGCGGGGTCTCGATCTCCTCGGCAGCGGCGCGACCATCATCGGTCAGTTCGAAAAGTCGCTTGCTGCCTTGAGTTTCATTGCCGGCGATCAGGCCCTCGTCGACCAGGAGCTGCAGGGTCGGGTAGACAGACCCGGGACTGGGCCGCCACAGGCCCTGACTGCGGTCGGCAATCTGCTGGATCATCTCGTAACCGTGCATCGGCTGCTCGGCCAGCAGGGCCAGGATGGCGGCCCGCACGTCACCGCGCCGGCCGCGATGATGCCGACGGGTTCTGCGCCGTCCACCGCGCGATTCCGGGCCGAACCCGAAACCCGGGCCGAAGCTCCGCCCGAAACCGGGCCCGAACCCGGGCCCGAACCCGAACGGGCCAGGTCCACCGGGTCCATTGTCGTGGCCGCGTAAGTCTTCCAGTAACTCTCGCTTGGCCTGGCGCTTCGCCTGGTGCAGGCTACGCCGGTCGCCCGGGGCGAACCCGAAACCGAATCCGCCGGGGCGAGCGCCACCGGCGACATGCGCGCTGAAGGGAGGAAAAGGGGTAGTCATGAGGTTGTCTCGTTTCTGGAGGGAAAACACCCGATGTGTTTTCGATACGTCGACGATATATCGCGAACTGTCGAGATGCAAGTGCCGTCACCGTGGCGGGGGGAAACCGCCGGTGCCCGGGGTGGGCCGCGGGTATGGCGGCTGTGGTGGCCAGGGAGTCGGCGCGAACGGTGCTTGTGGGCCTAGTCGGGTCCCCAGCCGGGCCAGTTCGCGCCGGTGCCGCTCGGCCAGCACCGCCGCCAGCACCAACTGCGGTGGCGTACCCGGTGGCGGCGGTGGCGAGATCTGAGTCAGCATGTCGCCGACGATGCGGTACGCCATGGCATCGCGCGCACGCGGATCGAGTTGCGTCACCCGGAAGAGGAATTGGCGTGCCAGCTCGGCCGTCTCGGGCCGCAGCGCCGACAACTGCAGCGACTGCGCCCACCACGCGAGCATCGGCGGCATCATCGGCGGCGGGGGCGAGGCCGGGCCGCGTTCACTGATCACCACCGTGCCGGCAAAGACGTCGCCGAGCCGCTTCCCGCGCGGTGACAGCAAGCTGCAGATCACCGCCGGGCTGCCCGCCAGCGCCCAGATCTCCACCACCGATGCCAGCGCGCGAAACAGCGCCTGCCGGAAGCGTTCTGGGCCACCGTCATCGGAGACTACCCGCAGACCCATCACGATCTTGCCCAACGACCGGCCCCGGGTGGTGGTTTCGAAAATGACCGGATAGCCGACCTGCAATCCCACCGCGAAGATCACCAGAATCGCCGCGGCCAGTGCCTCGTCGAGCTGCATCAGAGTGAACGCCCACAGCATCAGGGCCAGCACATAGCCCAGGAAGATCACCGTCACATCGATCAGCGCGCTGACCGCCCGCACCGGCAACTGGGCGATCTGGACGTCCAGCACGACGGCGTCGCCGGTCACCACGCTCGGCATACCGCAAACGCTACCGCCGCTAGGCTGCACCGGGTGGACGTCGACGCGTTCGTGCTGGCCCACCGTGCTGCCTGGGACCGGCTCGAGTGGCTGGTCAGAAGGCGCCGACGGCTGACCGGCGCGCAAATCGACGAACTCGTCGAGCTCTACCAACGAGTCTCCACCCACCTGTCGATGCTGCGTTCGGCATCGTCGGATTCGGCGCTGGTCGGCCGGCTCTCGACGCTGGTCGCGCGGGCGCGCGCTGCGGTTGTCGGCGCACACGCCCCGCTGAGCAGTGAGTTCACCAGGTTCTGGACGGTGTCGTTTCCGGTGGTGGCCTACCGGTCCTGGCGCTGGTGGTTGGCCACGGCGGTGGTGTTCTTCGCGGTCGTCGCGGTGATTGCGTTCTGGGTGGCCAACAACCCGCAGGTGCAGTCCACCATCGCCACGCCGACCGAGATCGACCAGATGGTCAACCACGACTACCAGGCCTATTACCGCGATCACCCCGCCGGTGCGTTCGCACTGCAGGTTGCGGTGAACAACTCTTGGGTGGCTGCCCGCTGCATCGCCTTCGCCATCCTGCTCGGCGTTCCGATCCCGTATCTGCTGTTCGTCAACGCCGCTAACGTCGGGGTGGCGCTGGGCTTGATGTTCGACGCCGGCAAGGGCGGATTCATGCTCGGCCTGCTGCTGCCGCACGGGCTGCTGGAGCTGACGGCGGTCTTGTTGGCCGGCGCCGTCGGCATGCGGCTGGGCTGGACGGTGATCTCGCCGGGCGACCGGCCGCGCAGTCAGGTGCTGGCCGAGCAGGGCCGTGCCGTCGTCTCGGTCGCGGTGGGGCTGGTGGCGGTGCTGGGAGTATCGGGGCTGATCGAAGCGCTGGTGACCCCGTCGCCGCTGCCGACCTGGCTGCGGATGGGCATCGGGGTGGTGGCCGAGGCGCTGTTTTTGGCCTACATCGTTCACTTCGGCCGCAAAGCCGCCGCAGCCGGAGAATCCGGTGACGCCGCCGAGGTGCCGGACGTCGTCCCTACCGGCTGAATTCCCCCGCCGAGCATGCACAGAATCGCACTCCGCGGGCCTTGCGAGTGCGAGTTTGCGCATGCTCGCGGCGGCGGGTGACATCACGTCACATGCTCGCGGCGGGTGACATCACGTCACATGCTCGCGGCGGGTGACATCACGTCACAGCCGCCCGGCGGCCTTCATAGCCAGGTAACGGTCGGCCAGCGCAGGTCCCAGCTGCTCGGGTGCGGCATCGACGACCTCCACACCACCGCGACGCAGCCGCGACGCGACTGCACGCCGGTCGTTGCGGGCACGTTCGGCAGCCGCTGCGTCGTACACCGCTGCCGCGTCGGATCGCCCCTGCGCCAATCGATCCACCCGGGGATCGGCGACGGCGGCCACGATGACCTGGTGGC
Source organism: Mycobacterium sp. TH-M106 (assembly GCF_057473765.1). Taxonomy (NCBI): domain Bacteria; kingdom Bacillati; phylum Actinomycetota; class Actinomycetes; order Mycobacteriales; family Mycobacteriaceae; genus Mycobacterium; species Mycobacterium sp. TH-M106. The sequence continues at coordinate 5,104 of NZ_JBYCLE010000201.1, forward strand.
CGGCGGTCAGGCGGGGCAACACCGGCAGCAGCCCCTCGTCCAGTGCCGAAGCGTTGAGATCGGTCAGCAACATGACCAGTGCACGCCGCCGTACCCGCCGGCTGATGGTGGCAACCAAAGCGGGCGCGTCGGATTCAACCAGTGCCGGCCGCAGCGGGGCCATCGCGTCGACCAGTTGGGCCAGCAGGCGGGTACGCGGGGCGCCGAACACACCGACGCGGGTCACCCGGTCGTGGGCCAACAGGTCGACGTGGTCGCCGGCGCGCGATGCCAACGCGGCCAGTAGCAGCGCGGCGTCCATCGACCAGTCCAGCCGCGGCCACCCGCTCGGGTCGCCGCCGGTCGGGTCGACACCGACCCGACCGGCCGCTGTGCGCCCGGTGTCGAGCACGATGACCACCCGACGGTCACGTTCGGGCCGCCAGGTCCGCACCACGACGTCGCCGCGACGGGCGGTGGCCCGCCAGTCGATCGAGCGGACGTCGTCACCGTCGACATATTCGCGCAGCGAGTCGAATTCGGTTCCCTGCCCCCGAACCATCACCGGCAGACTGCCGTCGATTTCGCGCAGCTTGGCCAGCCGCGACGGCAGGTGTTTGCGCGACAGGAACGGCGGCAGGATCCGTAACCGTCCGGGCACCGGCGTCGACCGCTGCCGTCCCGCCAACCCCAGCGGGCCGATCGAGCGCACGGTGACGGCGGCGGCGTGCTGATCGCCGCGACGGACCGGATGCAGTTCGGTGACCAGCTGCCGCATCTGGCCAGCAGCGGCGTCGAGCGGGTGAATGCGCGGCTCAGCGCACGCGCTGGGCGCCCAGGCGTCGCGCACTTGTCCGCGCAGCCGGCGCCGGCCGTCGTTGGCGATCAGCAACGCGGTCTGCACCGATGAGCCGAGCCGAGCCGAGGCCTGCCCCGACCGGGTAAAACGCAACGCCGTCGGGCTGGCCGCCAATCCGATGTCGGTGGCCACCGCGGCAGCCAGGACCGCCGCCAAAACGGCGAACGCTGTTGCGGGCCAAGGCGACAACGTGACGGGCAGTGCACAGATCAGCGCGATCAGCGCGGTGCGGCCGGTCAGGATCACTGCGGTGCCTATAGCGGCTATCGCGGCACGGCAACCGACGCCAGGATGCCGTCGAGAACGCCGTCGGGTGTCGCGCCTTCGAGTTCGGCCTCCGGGCGCAGCGCGATCCGGTGCCGCAGCGTCGGGCGGGCCATGGCCTTGACGTCATCGGGGGTGACGTAGTTGCGCCCGCACAGCCACGCCCACGACCGTGCGGTGGCCAACAACGCCGTCGCCCCGCGCGGTGAGACTCCGAGTTGCAGAGCGGGCGAGTGCCGGGTCGCCGCTGCGACGTCGACGATGTAGCCCAGCACCTCGTCGGCGACCAACACCCGGCGCACCGCATCGCGACCGGCAGCCAGATCGGCCGGCCCGGCCACCGGATTGACCGCCGACAAGTCGCGGGGGTCGAACCCATGCGCATGCCTGCTCAGAATGGTGATCTCGGCATCCCGTGGCGGCAGGGGCACACTCAGCTTCAGCAGGAACCGGTCGAGTTGAGCTTCCGGCAACTGGTAGGTGCCTTCGTATTCGACCGGGTTCTGGGTGGCGGCCACGATGAACGGCTCTGGCAGCGGCCGGGGTTCGCCGTCCACGCTGACCTGTCTTTCTTCCATCGCCTCCAGCAGGGCGGCCTGTGTTTTGGGCGGGGTGCGGTTGATCTCGTCGGCGAGCATCAGGTTGGTGAACACCGGCCCCGGCCGGAACACGAACGCCGCGGTGCGGGCGTCGTAGACCAGGGAACCGGTGACGTCACCCGGCATCAGGTCCGGGGTGAACTGCACGCGTTTGAATTCCAGCCGCAACGCGGCGGCCAGGGTTCGCACCAAAAGTGTTTTCGCCACCCCGGGAACACCTTCGAGCAGTACGTGGCCGCGGCACAGCAGCGCGATCACCAATCCGCTGACCGCGGCATCCTGGCCGACGACCACCTTGGCGATCTCGGTGCGCAACGCCACCAGCGCGTTACGCGCCGGGCTTTGTGCGGCCGGGGTCGGGGAAATCTGTGTCACGATCGGCTGACCTGCCTTTCGATGTCGTCGAGTGCGCGGGCAAGGTGGAGTAGGCCGGTGTCGGAGCTCGGGGGTGGACCGAACAGCAAGTGCTGCAACGATTCCGGATGCATACCGCTGCGTTGAGCGGTTGCCGCCACCACCGCCGATGCCGGTGCGGCCCCAGCGTGCATACCCAGCCCGAGCCGGGGCGACAGCCGCTGCAGCGCCGCGATTCGCAGCGCCTGTGCGGCACAGTCCCGTGCCCGCCGTGACCGGTACAGCCGACCACGGCCCTCGACGGTCTCCGATGCACGCACCACGACCGGCAGCTGCTCGGCCACCGGCGGGCCCAGCCGCCGGCCCTTCCACAGCGCGGCCACTGCCACCACCAGGCACAGCTGCCCGACCAGCCAGCTCACATTCTTCGGGATCAGATCGAAAATCGTTGCCGTACCTGAGGATCTGTCTTCAGACCACTGCGGCGCATACCAGACCAGACGATGCCGGCTACCGGCAAGGTTCATCGCCAGCGCAGCATTGCCCTGCAGGAGCAAGCCGGAGTTCGTCATGAAAAAGGCACCGCCGACCACGGTGATGGTGCGCTCGCCGGTGCGGTAGCGGACCAGCGTGCCGTCGTAGCAGCTGATTATCGGCTGGTCACTGGCCGTGACGTAGGTCTCGGTGGCCCGCAGGTCCGCCGACCCGGCCCGATCCGCTTCGCGCAGATCGCATTCCGGTGGACGGGCGAATACCGCGACCCGGTCCAACGCGGTGCGGATCCCCGGCGCGAGAGCCTTGCGGGCGCGTGGGGTGGGTTGCACCAGCAGCAGATCACCGGGGAGGTGGGCCAGCCGGTGCAGGTCTTTGCCGCCGATTCGTGCGGTCTCGGCCACCAGCAGCAGTGCATCGGGCCGTGCGACGCGTTCGGCGTCGGCGACGGTGTCGGCGACGACGACGTCGACACCCCGGTCGCGCAGCAGCATCACCAGCGCGTGGGCTCCGGCGGGCCCGGTGGCAGCCGGGTCCATCTCACCGCCGGCCCGTGGGGTGGTCAGGTAGGCGCTGAGCGTTGCCACCGCGACGATCACGACCAGGCCCAGCGCCACCCACCGCCACGAACGCCACCGGCGCGCCCCGCGGGGTCGTGCCTGGGTTCCCACGGCCCTCACCGGAGCTGCCGCCATGACTCTACGGTCCGCGCCGAATGCGCGGCCTTCTGCAGCTGCTCGTCCAATTCGGCGACGACCCGGTAGCAAGCCGCGGTGGCAGGCCGCTCTCCATAGCTGATGTCGTTGAAAATCTTTGCAGCTCTCGCTAATTCACCTGTTAACTCGGGTAGGGCGGTACCGGCGTCACGCGCCAGTTCGTTAGCGGTACGCCCTATCGCGGGATTGAGCACACCGGCCTGTTCGAGTTCACGGCCGACGGCGCGCAGCCGGTGACGGACCGCGGCGGCCCAATTGCCGGACGCCGCATAACGTTCCGCGGTGGCGCGGTGCTCGGCCGCGCTGAGTTCGGCCACGCCGAACAACGGCTGCTCGCCGCGATTGGTGCGCAGGGTGCGTGAAGCGACGCGGATCGCGGCCAGCGCCGCGACCACGACCACGATGAGCAGCACGCTGATGGTGAACCACCCGCCCGGCACCGTCGCACCCTTGCCGACCAGTTGGCGCAGCAGCATGTCGACGAGGTCGATGAGCTGCTGCTTCGGCGACTGTTTGGGGTAGATCGGTTTGGCCAGTTCGCGTTGGGCTGCCTCACGCGCAGCGTCGCGGTCAATGTCGACGGCGGGCAACGTCAGTTGTCCTCATAGATCGTCACAGATCCTCACAGATCCTCACCGCGGCGGTCGGGTCAGCCACAGGCTGTCAGTGGACCCAGTCGCCGGCAGCGTGCCGGCGGTGTGGGTCACCCCGGCCCGCAGCACCAGGTCAAATGCCTCGGCGCGGATGCGGCGGTCGGTATAAAGCAGCACCACCACACCGGCGGTGAACGGCAGCACGACGATCTGGCCCATCGCGGTCCCCAGCCCGGAGAGCACCCCCGGCAGTGACACGGTCGTCAACGACTCGGCAGCGCCACCCAGCGCCATCCCGGCCAGGTTGAACGGCAACGCCACCGCGCTGGTGACCAGGTAGGTGATGAGACCGGTCAGCAGCAGGATGCCCAGCACCCGCCAGAAGCTGTTGCGGATGAGGGCGAATGACCTGCCGATCGCTGTGAACACCGGCAGCCGCTCCAGAACGATGACAGTGGGGGCGAAACTCGCCATCACGTACAGATAGCCGAGCAGGCCGGTCAGCGCCAGGATCAGCGGCATGGCGATGACGGTGGCAGCGCCGTTCGCTATCGCCACGGCAAGCAGGAGCACCAGCACGCCGGTCACCACCGCCGCGGCCAGCGCCAGCAGCGCCGCCAACCCGATCAGCGCCGCGAACCGCCCACGCACCAGGGCCCAGGCCTCGTCGACGGTGATCGATGAACCGAAAACCGCGCGTCCGACGACAACGGTCAGCATGCCGACCAGCACGATGATCGCCAGCGAGGTCATCGCGGCGCCGACCGTCAGCGACATGCCCCACGCGACCACATCGCGCCCGGACAGTTGATAAGTCGACGATTCGGCGGCCAGTTGGCTGACCACGGCCAGCGGGCCAGCTTGGGTGGCCAGGGTGACGAGCCAGGTGATCAGCACGACAATGGCGGTCAGCCCCAGCACGACTCTGGGGTTGGCGCGAATGTAGCCGACCGCGCCGTTGTAGATGTCGCTCAAGCCCAGCGGCCGCAGCGGAATCACGCCGGGTTTCATCTCCGCAGGTGCGCGGGCGGGTGTGCCATACCCGGGGGGCGGCGGGTAGCCGGGTGGATAGCCCGGTGGATAGCCAGGCGGGTAGCCAGGCGGGTAGCCGGGCTGCGGGTAGCCGGGCTGCGGGTAGCCGGGCTGCGGGTAGCCGGGCTGCCCCGGATAGCCGGGTGGGCCGTAGCCAGGTGGGTAGCCGGACGGGCCGTAGCCAGGCGGGTAGCCGGACGGGCCGTAGCCGGGCTGCGGAGAGCCCGGCCCCGGGTAGTTGGGCGGCGGCGAGCTCACCGGACCGGACCGCCGGTATTTTCGACCATGGGCCGAGCGTAGCGTTATCCGGCATGGCAGAACTCAAATCCCGGTTGCGGGCCGACCTGACCGACGCGATGAAGGCGCGGGACAAGATGCGCACCGCGACGTTGCGGATGTTGCTGGCCGCGGTCCAGACCGAAGAGGTCGCCGGCAAACAAGCGCGTGAGCTCTCCGATGACGAGGTGCTCAAGGTGCTGGCCAGGGAGGCGCGCAAACGCGCGGAGGCGGCAGAGATCTACACCGAGAACGGCCGCGGGGTGCTCGCCGCCGAGGAGCACGCCGAGGCGCGAATCATCGACGAGTACCTGCCGGCGCCGCTCACCGAGAGTGAATTGGCGGATGTCGTCGACACCGCGTTGGCGCAGGTGGCCGAGGACCTCGGGGAACGGCCCGGTAAGAAACAGATGGGCCTGGTCATGAAAGTGGCGACCTCGATCGCCGCCGGCAAGGCTGACGGCGCGCGACTCGCAGCCGCGGTCAAGGATCGCTTGTAGTCGACCATCGAGCGTCGCCGTGACGTACACGCCGGCAGGCGCTGTTGCGATGGCGTCCAGGCGGTCAGCCAAGCGTCGCGAGGAACCGCTCGACGTCGATCGCGCAACGGTCCGGTGTTTCCATGAACGGCACATGGCCGATGTCGAAATAGACCTGCAGGCCGCAGCGCGGAATCGCCCGCCAGGTCGCCAGGTGGTTTCGCAGCGGCATGTGCCGGTCACGGTCACCGCAGATCAGGATCGTCGGTTCCGTGACGGCGGCGAGCTGGGGTTGGCAGGTGAACGCACGCATCGACCGGGCCGCACCCTCGATGTGTTCTGGTGACGCCCGCTCGATCACCGCCAGCAACGCCCGGAAGTCGGCTTCGGGCAATGGCCGGCGGAACGCTTTTCGGGCCAACGCTTCCCGTTGGTCGCGGGTCGGATGCGCGAGTGCCGTGAAGCTGGCCTCGTCGGGGAGGAAGTCCAGACCGGTCGTCGATGCGGGGGCAACCAGCACCATCCCGGCGAACCGACCTGGGTGGGCAAGCGTCGCACTCAGGGCGACGGCGCCGCCGAGGCTGTGACCGACGACGACAGGTCGATCGAGATCGAGGGCGTCGCACAGCGCGACGAGGTCGGCGCCGTACTCGTCGATGGTGCATCGCTGCCAGGCGTCGGCGTGTCCGCTCGCACCGCAGCCCAACAGGTCAAACGACGTGAATCGGTAACGGTTTTCGTCGAGGCGCTCCAGCAGCGGAGACCAGGCGGTGTGGTCATTCTGAAAACCGTGCACAAACACCAGGTCGCGACTGCCCAATCCGGACTGCCAGACGGCCAGTTCCGCGCCCCGAATCACGTGCGGTTGCATGCCTGGACTGTATGCGGCGAATCTGCGGTGAGGTCATCGAGCCTGTGGCGGGGGCTGCGACACGTCGCACCGCAGGTTCGATGTGGCACCGAGAGAGACCAGCGCGGCGCACAGTCGGGGTGGCGGGATTTTCATGTGGGCGCGCCAGGCGCCGCCAGCACGTTTGTGTGGCGCAGATGCCTCGGCACAATGAACTGGTGCCCGATTTCTGGCCGGTCGTCGCTGTCGACGATTGGTCTGTCGCCGGACTGGAGACCCAGGGGCAGCACCCGCACGATTGGCTAAAGCATCCTTCACAGAGGCGCACATGGCTCTTCAAACCGGCGCGGTCTGAGCGTGATCGCTCTCTCGGCGAAGACGTGGTGGAGAAGCTCGCCAGCGAGTTGGCGCGGCTCGTCGGGATACCCGCGGCGCCGGTCCAGCTGGGGGTGCGTGGTGGGGTGCGTGGTGCTCTGGTCGAGGACGTGCGCTTGCCGAACTGGGAACTGCAAGCGGGGCAAGCATTGATGCCCGAGGTTGTGCCCAACTACGACCCAGACGATTCGGGGCTGCGTGGGCACAACGTTGGGACGATCCAGCAGGCGCTCACGCGGTTTGCGATACCTCCCGGCTCAGCGCTCCCGCCCACGTTCCGCGCCTTCGATGCTTTCGCTGGCTACCTCGTGTTCGACGCGTTGATCTCTCACAGTGACCGTCACGACCGTAACTGGGCCGTGCTCGTTCGACCGCCGGAGACAGATGAGGCTGATGCGCTGTGCCCATCGTTCGACCACGCGGCCAGCCTCGGTTTCACACTGACCGACGGAACCCGCGCTCAGCATTTGCACGACGGGACCGTTCCGCGTTGGGCGAGCCGCGGAAAGGCGTACAGGTTCGAGCATCGTCCGGGCACCCGCTGGCAGACCCTGGTCGAGCTGGCTCACTCCGCAACAACGCTCTGCGAGTCGACGACCCGAAAGCACTGGCGCGAGCGCATCATGGCGGTGGACAAGGATTCGGTGGCGAGCGTGGTCGCCGCCGCACCCGACATGCCTGAGATCGCGCGCCGCTTCACCGTCGCGCTGATCATGGTCAACCGAGGGAGATTGCTTGATGTCCTCAGCTGAGGTGCTCTCACCGCCGACGAGCCGTGCTGTGCGACGCTTCGCGGTTGCCTGGCGCAACCGGCAGCTTCGCGCCATTACACCGGTAGGGGTACTGGACTATCGGGAAACCGGCTACCGATTCCAGTACCTGGAAGGCCTGGGGGGGTCTGTTAAGGGATTCCGCCCCTTCATCGGATTCCCGGACCTCAATCGCGTTTATGAATCGGCCCGGCTGTGGCCGTTCTTCGACCTACGCGTGATGGACCGCAAGCGACCGGACTATCGCCAATACGTGCGCTGGCTCGGGCTCACAGTCGAGGCATCCCGGCTCGACATACTCAGCCGCAGCGGCGGAGAGCGAAAGGGCGACAGCGTGTTGCTCGCCGAGTCACCCGCAGTCGCCGACAACGGTGAAACTGAGGCGATCTTCCTGGTTCGCGGGGTTAGTTATGCAGTACGCCAGCACGGCACGGAAGCTGTGGCGAAATCGCTGCAAGCCGGCAACCGTCTCACTCTCGTCAACGACTCCACAAACGAGGCGAATCCGCGAGCCTTGCTTCTCGAAGCATCTGGAGGTGCTCCCGTGGGTTGGGTACCGGACCTCCTCGTCGACTACGCCCACGACGTGCGTTCGGGCGGTGGCTTCGTAGAGTTGCTGCAGAACAACGGCCCCATGGCGCCTTGGCACGCGCGTCTCCTGGTTCAACTGTCGGGTCGAGTAGCTCCGGGGACGGCGATGTTCACCGGCGGCGTGTGGCCGGCGCTCGAATGAGCGCACCCCTTACACTGAGCGAAGTGCACTCTGATGCGGCCGGCGAAACAAACGGCTTCGGGACCAGCGTTGGAGATGACCTGCGGGTCTGTGCTCTAGTCGAATGGCCCCGGCCTCGCACCTTGCTTGAGGCCGGGGTCTAACGAGTCGAGGCGGCATTGACGGCGCTGTGGTAGACGATAGCGGGGTACGCCGGGCCGGCACCTGTCCTACAAGACAAGCTGGTACGAGTCGCAGCTCATGGTCGCTGACCGCTGGTTCCCGTCGTCGAAAACCTACCACGCTCGCGGGCATGTGCAAGACATCGGCTGGGACGAACACTGGCAATGCGACGGTTGTTCAGTCACCCACCAACGTGACGACAACGCCGCGATCAACCTCGCACGCTACTCGGACACCCATGAGCGTCATCGGCCCAGTTGGAGCCGCCGTCAAGCGGCGGTCGGCCCGCTCCGGAGGCAACCGTCGGGGACCCGTCGGACACCCATGAGCGTCATCGGCCCAGTTGGAGCCGCCGTCAAGCGGCGGTCGGCCCGCTCCGGAGGCAACCGTCGGGGACCCGGCGCTGCACTCGATGCGAAGTCAGGTTTTGACCGCCACGCCCCGTCTTTGGGCCGCGGCAGCCAGGGCATCGTCGAAGGTTGCCAGGCTCGCCTGATGGTGAATCGCGACATCCAAGACGCAGCAGTCGGGAAGTTTCAGCCCACTACTCGCGCGCAGTTCGGCAAGACGCAATGGCTCGCCGTCATCGTGCGGCGCGACCGCGATACCGGCGGCACACAGATCGTCGCGCATCGACGCCCCCTGCCCTATACGAACCCCGCCGACAAGGACCTCCGCCAGCGTGATGGTATGGACGAGCATCTGTCCGGGTCTGCCGGCGAGCAAGATCGCGGTGGCCGCTTCGTGATGCGGATCGGCGGAATTCAAATGCGCGATCAAGACATTCGCGTCCATCGCAATCATGTGGGCCAGTCCGCACGCAGCTCGGCCAGATAGTGAGGCCCGAACGCCTCCGCGTAGCGGCCACTGCTTGCCAATACAGCGGCACGGTGAGCTTCGTCGTTGGCACGCTCAGCGCGTTCGAGGATGCCAGCGCCAGCCTCCACCAGGCGCAGCAGCAACTTCGAACGTGACTCACCAGGCCATCGTTTCGCGGCCCGGTCCAACGCGCGGGCCACCTCCGGTGTCTCGGTCACCTGGTAGCGGGGGCGGGTGGTCGGCATCAGAGAAGTGTACCACCTTTAGGCAGGTGGTACACCGATCGCGTTGACGGTGTTCGCTAATCGGCGGAGAGCATCGGCCAATTGGTACCGTTGTCGATGTACGGATTCGGCGCGTTCGGCGGCAACTGGGACGGGATGATCTCCGATCTGTTGCTCGTTCCCGGTAGCTGCACCCGGATCACCCGATACCGTCGGCTATCGAACGGTGATGCGTGTGACGACGATGGGGCATCCTGCGGACCAAAATTCTTTGCAGACCTGGGATTTCCGAGGTGGAGATTGTTGACGAACACGCAGGGTATCGACTTTTCCACTGATGGGGTGCGTGTGGATCGCGACTGGCTCTGGGACGAGCTGATCGATCATGCTTACTGGGCGAAGTACCGCAGCCGGGAGATGTTCGAGCAACAGCTCGATAGCGCTTGGCGGGTTGTCGGCGCGTACCGCGTCACCGACGGTCAGATGGTGGGTTTCTGCCGCGCGTTCTCCGACGGAGTGGCTATGGCCTACCTGGCTGATGTGTACGTTTCTCCCCAGGAGCGTGGTCGGGGAGTCGGGCAGGGTTTGTTGCGGGTGATGATCGACGAAGGCTCCGGGCGCGGCTTCCGGTGGATGTTGCACACCGTCGACGCGCAGGGTTTGTACGAGAAGTTCGGCTTCTCCGCACCTGACGCGACGTTCATGGAGCGGGGCTGTCGCCTGCCTCATGTTCGACCATAATTTCGTCCGCCGGCTGATGCCATGCCGAATCTCGGTGCTGCCGACCCCGGTTCGTGACTCCGGCAGACAGTAGAGCGGTGATCAGCGGGTGGGGCTCTTCGGCGGTTGAGCGGTTCTGCGGCACGAACAGGGTCGCCACGTAGAAGGGGTGTTCGGGCAGTTCGAAGATTCGCGGTTCGTCATCGTCGGCTATCCCAGTGATGCGAAGACCACCATGTTCGACTGCCTGCCGGTAGGTGGGGTTCAGTCCGAAGTTGCAGTAGTAGTGCTCGGTTGTTCTGCTGGCTCCGTAGGATCGCGCAACCAACGATTCAGGTTTCAGGTTGACGGACATGGTTTTCCCGGCCAGCGAGCACGCCAACTCCGAGATGAACAACCGTGAGCTGTACGGGTCGTATTCAGCGTGCTGGGCATCTTCGAACCCGAGAACATGGCGGGCGTATTCGACGATGATGTGCTGGCAGCCTCCGCACGTGCCCAGGGTCGGCACGCCGTTTTCTCGGCCGAATCGCAGTGCGGCGATAGCACCGACCATGCTGCGGTACGGGCTTCCAGGCGCGCACCACAGCACATCGGCGGTCTTAGCTGGGCCGAGGTCGGCTTCCAGCGCTTCGGTGGCCAGCCAGCGTAGGGAGACTTCCAGGCCAAGTGCCTTGGCGGAGTAGCCTATTGCCGCGTTGGTCGCGACGTGTGGGGCGTACGAATCGTCGAAGTCACCGATGACGGCGACGTTTAACTGATCCGACATCTGCCACCCACTTCGTTGCCGTCCGGGTGCGGCCTTCCCGGTTTCACCGAATCCTATCCGGTGACGAGGTAGGTTCCGTGGCCTTCGATGACCCGGCCGTCGTCGCCGAACCGCAGGACCTCGTTGACCAGGCCATCATTTTGGTTGCGGTACAAGATGACGAGCGTGTCGATGCCCTGGCCACCGGCGAGGTGAACACCACGTCGTCGTGGAAATGCTGGAGAACCACTTCCACGTCGTGGGCGTTCCACGCCTGCACCCACTGTTGGCTGGAAGCGATGGGATCAACGTTCACCCCCCAGACGGTAACGGCAGCACAGACATTGGTCGGCCGATTGTGGCGCTGCCGCACGGTTGTTTAGAGACGTACAGGCGAAGTGCACGTCGCCGTTTATTGAGTGGCGCGGATCCCGCACTGCCTCGCATACTGAGCAGCATGGCGTTTGGCGACTACCAGGCGGCCACCTACTCGTACGGCCCTGACCGGTGTGATGCCAACGCTGCCAAAAACCTTCACCGCCCTGGAAGCGAAGGCGGCTGCGGTGCTGCCCCCGCAGCTTTGGTCCTATATCACCAGCGGAGCCGGTGATGAACACACCCAACAGGCCAATGTCACCGCCTTCGAGCGGTGGGGTCTGATTCGTCGGATGCTCGCCGGCAGGCTACCGCTCGTGATGCGTACCCTCGAACGTGTTCGAAACGTTTATCTCTGTCGGGGTGGCGGGATTCGAACCCACGACCTCTTCGTCCCGAACGAAGCACGCTACCAAGCTGCGCCACACCCCGCGTGAAGCCACGACAGCGTATCGCACCGGCGCCGAAACCGGCCAAATGCGCCGAACGTCCAGACCCGACGGCGGCGACCCACTGCAACCGGCTTCGCTGAGATTGCCATCGCCGTCGACTCCCGATGACGCAGGTCACGCAGTCGCCAGACAATGAGATCGCCCACACCGCGGCGTGGACGGCTGCAAACCGCGACCACATTAGGCAGACTGGCTAATAACGTTCCGCCTAACATTGCCGCCGCCAAGGGAGCCAGATCATGACGCTATTGGGCGCCGCCTTGTACTGCGGCTTCTTCGGCGTTGCCGCGTTGTGGCTGCTGGCCACCGCCCCGGACGCCGCCACCGACCAGGCTCAGTCCCAGCGGCAGGAACGTTCGAATTCCGCCAGCGCCGCGGTGGGCCCCGCAGGGTCGAGCCCCTGCTGTGCCACCCAGTCGTCGCAGAAGTAGGTGTCGGTGTAGCGGTCACCGCTGTCGGCGAGCAGCGTGACCACCGACCCGCTGCACCCATCGGCGACCATCTCGGCGAGCAGCCCGAAAGCTCCCCACACGTTGGTGCCGGTCGACGCGCCCACCCGCCGGCCCAACACCGCACTGACGTGGCGGGTGGCCGCGATCGACGCGGCATCGGGTACCGAAACCATCCGGTCGACCACGTCCGGCAGAAACGACGGCTCCACCCGCGGCCGGCCGATGCCCTCGATGCGTGACGACCCGGCGACGACGGTGTCGTAGCGGCACTGCGCGTAGGCCGGGAAGAACGCCGAGTTCTCCGGGTCGACGACGCACAGCCGGGTGGCGTGCCGGCGGTAGCGGATGTAGCGGCCGATCGTCGCGCTGGTGCCACCGGTGCCGGCCCCGACCACGATCCACTCGGGAACCGGATGGGCCTCGTCGCGGAGCTGCTCGTAGATCGACTCGGCGATGTTGTTGTTGCCGCGCCAGTCGGTGGCCCGTTCGGCGTTGGTGAACTGGTCCAGGTAGTGCCCGCCGGTCTCGGCGGCGATCCGCTCCGCCTCGGCGTAGACGTCGCCGGCATGCTGCACGAAATGGCAGCGTCCGCCCTGCGCCTCGATCAGCGCCACTTTGGACGCGCTGGTCGAGCTGGGCATCACCGCGACGAACGGCAGGCCCAGCAGCGCCGCGAAGTACGCCTCGGACACCGCGGTGGACCCCGACGACGCTTCGACCACGGTGGTGTCCTCGTCGATCCACCCGTTGCACAGCCCGTAGAGAAAAAGCGAGCGGGCCAGGCGGTGCTTGAGACTGCCGGTGATGTGGGTGGTCTCGTCTTTGAGGTACAGGGCCACATCCACATCCGAACCCCACGCCGACGGCAGCGGGTAGCGCAGCAGGTGGGTGTCGGCGCTGCGCCGGGCGTCGGCCTCGATCAGCCGGATCGCGTTGTCGGTCCAGCGCCGCGGGCGGCCGTGGGTCGCGGTCCGGGTCGGCCGGGTCGGATGACTCAACGCGCTGCAATGCCGACCTGCGACCGCTGCAGGGCGCCCCGACCGTCGTGGCCACCGGTCGGAGCCGCGACCAGGGTCAGCAGGGTGGCCTCCGGGCGGCAGCAGAGCCGCGCCGGCGCGAACGGCGAGGTGCCGATCCCCGCGGAGACGTGCAACCACATATGTGCACCCCACCGCGACGCGCCCTTGACCCGGGCGCGGTCCAGACCGCAGTTGGTACCCACCAGCGGACCGTAGAACGGCAGGCACACCTGGCCGCCGTGAGTGTGACCGGCCATCACCAACTGATAACCGTCGGCGGCGAAGCGGTCCAGCACCCGCGGCTCGGGAGAGTGGGTGAGCCCCAGCCGCAGGTCGGCGGCCGGGCTGGCTAGGCCGGCGATCGCCTCGTAGCGATCCCGGCCGATGTGTGGGTCGTCGACGCCGGCCGCGGCGATCCGCAAGCCGGCCACCTCGACCTCGCGGCAGTTGTGGGTGAGGTCCAGCCAGCCCCGCTCGCTGAACGCCGCCCGCAGATCCTGCCAGGGCAGCGGCGCACCGTAGACGCGGTGCGTCGGCTTGGTCACGTAGTGCGCCGGGTTCTTCAACCGCGGGCCGAAGTAGTCGTTACTGCCGAAGACGAAGACCCCCGGCACCGACAACAAATCGCCCAGCGACTGCACGACCGCCGGCACCGCTCTCGGGTGCGCCAGGTTGTCACCGGTGTTGACGACCAGGTCAGGTTCCCAGCGCGCCAATCTCCGCAGCCAGGCCTGCTTGTAGCGCTGCTGGGGCCGCATGTGGATGTCGCTGATGTGCAGCACCCGCAGCGGTGACGATCCCGGGGTAAGAACCGGCATCGTCACCTCGCGCACCAGGAAAGCGTTGCGCTCGATGATCGAGGCATACCCGACCGCGAGCACGGCCGGTCCCAGCGCTGCGAGGGCGGACTTCGTCAGGGCGGATGGTAGGGATGGTGCTGCCATGCTGGCAGCCTACTGCCCGCCGGGCCGCGGCTATGGCGGTGGCGGTGGTGCCGGCGGAGGCAGCACCGGAATCGTGATCGGCGGCAGGCCCGGTATCTCGACCACCGTCCAACCCAGCTGCTCCGGGGGCGGCACCCCCTCGGGCGGCGGCGGCGGCGGTGGCGGAATCCCGTTGCTGATCTGGATGGTGACGATGGAGCCCGGGATGGTCTGACCGGCCGGCGACGTGCCGACCACCGCGCCGTTACGGGCTGTGCTGTTGATTGCGCTGGGCTGATCGGCGACCTGAAAGCCGGCTTCGATCAGCCGTTGGCGGGCCGCGTCGACGTCCAAGCCGGAGACGCTGGGCACCCGCGAGTTGGGGCCGCCGTCGACATAGCGTGGATCGGTCGGCGGCAGGGCCACCGGCCCGAAGCTCTCGGCGATCGGCTTCAGCGCGGTGAACCAGGTGCGGGCTGGTTCGTTGCCGCCGAACAGATCGCCGTCACCGCAGTGGCGCAACGGGAAGGAGCACAGGTCTGACGGTGAGCTGGAATCGTCGTAGACGTAGTTGGCCGCCGCATACTGGTTGGTGAAACCGACGAAACCCGCCGACCGGTGCGCTTCGGTGGTGCCGGTCTTGCCGGACATCGGCAGGCCCCAACCGGCGGCACCTGCCGCCGGTGAGGCGGTGCCACCGCCCAGCGCGTCCTTGCTCATCGCGTTGGCCAGGGTGTTGGCCAGGCCTTCGGGCACCACCTGATCGCAGGTTTCGGTGGTGACAGCCACCTCGTTGCCATCGCGGTCGAACAGCTTGTCGATCGGGCTGGGGGGGCACCACATCCCCCCCGACGCCAGGGTGGCCGCGACGTTCGACAGCTCCAGTGCGTTCACCTCGATCGGGCCCAGAGTGAAGGATCCGAGGTTCTGCCGTTTGACGAAATCGGCGAGGCTCTCGGTGCTGTCCGGATCGTAGTCGCGGGCGGTTCCGGGATCGGCGTAGGAGCGCAACCCGAGCTTGACCGCCATGTCCACCGTGCGCGGCACGCCGACCTGTGAGATCAACTTCGCGAACGCGGTGTTCGGCGAGGTGGCCAGGGCATCGGTCACATTCATCGGCGACCGGTACGGGGCGACGTTCACCACGCACCAAGTCTCCTTCGGGCAGCCCTTGGCCCCGCCGCTGCCCAGACCTTTGGCGTCGAACCGACCGGGCACCTCGAGTTGCGCGCTGGTGCCCATGCCCAGCTCCAGCGCGGCGGCTGTGGTGAAGATCTTGAAGACGGACCCGGCGCCATCGCCCACCAGGGAGAACGGCTGCGGCCGCATGGTCTCGCCGAGGTCGGTGTCGAGCCCATAGCTGCGGTTGCTGGCCATCGCCAGCACCGGGTGGCTCTGCTTGCCGGGCCTGATCACACTCATCACGCTGGCGACACCCGGCACCGTGGGGCTTGCGAAGCTGTCGATCGCTTGCTTGACCGGGGCCTGTACGTCGGGGTCCAGTGTCGTGCGGATCAGGTAGCCGCCCCGGGCCACCTGCTCTTTGCTGATTCCGGCCCGCGACAGGTATTCCTGCACGTAGTCGCAGAAAAAGGCCCGATCGCCCGCGGCGATGCAGCCGCGTGGCAGCTCGTTGGGTTGGGCCAAGATGCCCAGCGGCTCCGCTTTGGCGGCTCGCAGCGCGTCGGCCTCCTTGGGCAGATTCTCGATCATGGTGTCCAGCACCACGTTGCGCCGGGCCAGCGCGCCCTCCGGGTTGGTGTAGGGATTCAGTGAGCTGGTCGACTGCACCAGACCCGCCAGCAACGCCGCCTGCTGCCAGTTCAGCTCCGATGCATTCACCCCGAAGTAGGTCTGAGCCGCGTCCTGCACGCCGAAAGAGTTGTTGCCGAACGACACCAGGTTCAGGTAGCGGGTCAGTATCTGCGATTTGTTGAACGTCTTGTCCAGGGTGAGCGCCATCCGGATCTCCCGCAGCTTGCGTGCCGGAGTGGTCTCGGTTGCGGCGCGTTTCTCGGCGTCGGTCTGGGCGAGCACCAGCAACTGATAGTTCTTCACGTACTGCTGTTCGAGGGTGGAACCACCACGGGTGTCGATGTCGCCGGACGCGTAGCCGGCCAAGCCCGCCAGCGTGCCCTTCCAGTCCACACCGTTATGCTCAGCAAACCGTTTGTCCTCGATGGAGACGATTGCCAACTTCATCGTGTCGGCAATTTTGTCGCTGGGCACCTCGAACCGTCGTTGCGAGTAGAGCCACGCGATGGTGTTGCCCTTCGCGTCGACCATCGTCGACACTGCGGGCACGGCGCCGTCCACGAGTTGCGCCGAACCGTTGGAGACCACGTCGGAGGCACGGTTGGACATCAACCCCAGCCCGCCGGCTACCGGGAACAGCAGCGCGGCGACCACGACGCTGGCGAGCAGGCAACACCCCGCCAGTTTGGCCACCGTGGCCACCGTGTCAGGGGTCGGGGGACGCTCCGACATGGCTACCACAGTAGCGACGGCGCCCAGCGCGCCGGAAGTCGGCCGGGGGCGCTGTCTGTGCCGGCGCCGAGCACCGGCCCGCCGGTCGCCCAGGGTGTTGTTATGGTCGGATTGCACAACCGTCCCAAAAAAGTCGGTATCAGACTGTTGCGTAAACGTGACCTGACCACCTAAGTTATAGACGCACTGCGACTCAGGTAACACTGACTAAGCAATGTGGCGTGGATCTCAACTGCGATCCACCTCCTACTGAATAGGCGGCTGCTGGTAGCCGGAGGGAGCGATCATCGTGTCGACTACGCGGGCCGGAGTGCGCAGGACCAACACATCGGCAGTGGCCTCCGCCCGCAACATGCTGGGTGGCGTCAACGACGAGGGCCGGATCGGTTGGGTCGCCAAAGCCCTGTGCCGGACCATCGATCCCGACGACCTCTTCGTGCGCGGGGCGGCACAGCGCAAGGCCGCGGTGATCTGTCGGCACTGTCCGGTGATCCTGGAATGTGCCGCCGACGCCCTGGACAACCGCATTGAGTTCGGTGTCTGGGGCGGCATGACCGAGCGGCAACGACGTGCGCTGCTCAAGCAGCATTCCGAGGTGACGTCGTGGGCCGACTACTTCGGTGCGCAGCGCAAGCAACGCGATGTCGGCTAGCTTCTGGCTACCTTCTGGCTAACTGCGTCTCGCCGCCGCGCCGGCCGGTGGCCGTCAACTGATCGGCGATCGCACCGAGCGCTTCCAGGTCGGAAACGTCGAACGGCAGCGACGGCACCCCGACGACAGCGACGTTGGGGTTGGCCCCGGTGAATCGCGACAACAGCCGGGTCTCCCGCTTGGCGATCGCCGCGCGCTCGGCATGGATCCGCAGCACCGCGCTGGTCAGGGCCACGGCACCGTCGGCGTCATCGGCACCGCCGGCAATATCGGCACCGTCGGCACCGTCAGTCGTTGTGCTCCCCAACAGCTGCTCCTGCAACGTCTCCACCCCGTCGATCGCGCGCTCGACCGGCAACGCGCACAACATGGGGTGGGTGCGATTCAGGATCAACCCGGCCAGCGGCATGCGTTCTTCCGACAACCGGTCGACAAAGAACGACGCCTCGCGCAAAGCGTCGGGCTCGGCCGCCGACACCACCACGAACTGAGTTCCCCGCCGCTTGAGTAAGTCATAGGTGCGGTCGGCCTTCTCCCGGAATCCGCCGAACGTGGCATCCAGTGATTGCACGAAAGACGCTGCGTCAGCCAGCATTTGAGAGCCCAACACTGTCGACAGCGCTTTCATTGCGAGCCCGAGCGCCCCGGCGACCAGCCGCCCGATGCCGCGTCCGGGACCCAGCAGCAACCGCCACAGCCGGCTGTCCATGAAGCTGCCCAACCGTTTCGGCGCGTCGAGAAAGTCCAGCGCGTTGCGCGACGGAGGAGTGTCCACCACAACCAGATCCCAGCGGTCCTGGCCGAGCAGCTGACCGAGCTTCTCCATCGCCATGTACTCCTGAGTTCCGGCGAGCGAGGTGGCTACGGTCTGGTAGAACTGGTTGTTCAAAATCGCGTCGGCCCGTTCCGGTCCGGAATAGGCGATCACCATCTCATCGAAGGTGCGGCGCATATCCAGCATCATCGCGTGCAGCTGACCGGGGACTTCCGGTGCCAGCGGCACCCGCTGGGGGGTGTTACCCAGAGCGTTGACCCCCAGCGCCTGTGCCAGGCGTTTGGCCGGGTCGATAGTGAGCACCACCACGGTGCGGCCGTATTCGGCGGCGCGCAGCGCCATCGCCGCGGCGGTGGTGGTTTTGCCGACACCGCCGGCGCCGCAGCACACCACCACTCGGTTGGCGGTGTCGGCCAGGATTACGGCCATGTCCAGCGCCGGTGGTCTGCCAGCCGGGTTGGGACTCATCGAACCCCCTGTTGGGCAAGTGTTTCGGAGAGTTCGTAGAGGCTGCCGAGGTCCACCCCGTCGGCAATCGTCGGCAGCTCCAGCCGCGGTATGTGTAGCCGCGCCAGTTCCTCGGCCGTCTCGGCGCGCGCGGTGATCCGGGTAGCGTGCTCGATGGTCTCGGTCAACAGGCCCGCGAAGTCGGCGTCGGTCAGCTTGATCCCGGCCTTGGCCAGCCCGGCCCGCACCGCATCCGCGTCGACCACCCCCTCGGCGGCCTTCGCCAGCTCGTCGGGTGTCAGATGGGCGGGGATGTTGCGGTTGACGATCACACTGCCGATCGGCAGGTCGAGGCGCCGCAGCTCGTCGATCGCCTCGATGGTCTCCTGGATGGGCAGCGCCTCCAGCAACGTCACCAGGTGGATCGCGGTCTGGTCGGAGTGCAGCAACTTCACCACGCCGTCGGCCTGCGAGTGCACCGGCCCGCCCTTGGCCAGGTCGGAGACCGCCTTGGTGACGTCGAGGAAACGCGCGATGCGCCCGGTTGGGGGTGCGTCGACGACGATCGCGTCGTAGACCGGCAGTTTGTTCTTGTCGACCTGGACCACCGCGTACTTGATCTTGCCGGTGAGGATCACGTCCCGCAGCCCGGGCGCGATGGTGGTCGCGAACTCGACCGCCCCGACGCGCCGCATAGCCCGCCCGGCGATACCGAGGTTGTAGAACAACTCGAGGTACTCCAGGAACGCGCCCTCGAGGTCGATGGCCAGTGCATTGACCTGGCCGCCGCGCTCGGCGGTCGCGATCTTGACCTCCGCATAGGGCAGCGGCGGCACGTCGAAAAGTTGTGCGATTCCTTGGCGCCCTTCCACTTCCACCAGCAGAACCTTGCGGCCGCCGGCGGCCAGGGTCAGGGCCAGCGCGGCCGCGACAGTGGACTTGCCGGTGCCGCCCTTGCCCGTCACGAAATGCAGGCGTGCCTTCGACAGCCGGGAGGGCCAGCCGATAACCTCGCTGGTGGCAGTCACCACTGCATGCTAGCCATGCGATTTCTTGTGCCGGCGATAAGCTCGCTTCATGAGCCAACGAACCGGCTGGGAGTACGCCAGCGTCCCGCTGATCACCCACGCCACCAAGCAGATCCTCGATCAGTGGGGCGATGACGGCTGGGAGCTGGTTTCGGTCCTGCCGGGACCCACCGGTGAGCAGCTCGTCGCATTTCTCAAACGGCCGAAATGAGCGCCGCCTGGCGGGCCCGGCTGGCTGAGCTCGGCGTCGAACTGCCCGAGGTGGTCACACCGCTGGCCTCCTATCTCCCGGCGGTTCGCACCGGCAATCTGGTATTCACGTCCGGGCAGCTGCCGATGCAGGCCGGCAAGCTGCTCCGCACCGGCAAAGTGGGCGTGGGCGCCATGGGTGCCGACGTCACTCCGGAGGACGCCAACGCGCTAGCCCGGACCTGCGCGCTCAACGCGCTGGCCGCGGTCGACGCGCTGGTCGGGATCGACGCGGTGACCCGCGCCGTCAAGGTGGTCGGCTATGTCGCTTCAGCACCGGGTTTCACCGGCCAGCCCGGGGTGGTCAACGGCGCGTCCGACTTGCTCGGCGAGGTGTTCGGCGAGGCTGGCCGGCATGCCCGCGCTGCGGTCGGCGTGGCCGAGCTGCCGCTGGACGCGCCGGTGGAGGTCGAGCTGGTCGTCGAGGTCGGGTAGCGGCTGTGCCGCCTATGCATCCCGCCTACGGTCGGCTGCGACCGGTCACCGAGACCGCGTCGGTGCTGCTGGCTGACAACCCCGGCCTGATGACGCTGGAGGGCACCAACACCTGGGTCTTGCGCGGCCCGGGCAGCGACGAGGTGGTGGTGGTCGATCCCGGCCCCGACGACGACGCGCATATCTCGTTGCTGGCCGGCCTGAGCCGGATCGCCTTGGTGCTGATCAGCCACCGGCACGGCGACCACACAGACGCCATCGACAAACTGGCCGACGCGACCGGTGCGCCGGTGTGGTCGGTGGGCAGCGGCTTCCAGCGCCGGTTCGGCGGCGGCCTCACCGATGGTGACGTGATCGAGGCCGCCGGGCTGCGCATCAAGGTGTTCGCGACACCGGGCCATACCGCCGACTCGGTGTCGTTCGTCTTGAGTGACGCCGTGCTGACAGCCGACACCGTGCTGGGCCGCGGCACAACCGTCATCGACCCCGAAGACGGCGACCTGGCGAACTACCTGGAGTCGTTGCGCCGGCTGCGGGGGCTGGGCGCGCGCACGGTGCTGCCCGGGCACGGGCCGGAGCTGGCCGACCTGGCGATCGCGTGTTCTGGATATCTGGCGCACCGCGAACAGCGGCTGGCCCAGGTCCGCTCCGCGCTGGCCGACCTCGGGGACGACGCCACCGTGCGTCAGGTCGTCGAACACGTCTACACCGACGTCGACGCCAAGCTGTGGGACGTCGCGGAATGGTCGGTACGCGCCCAGCTGGACTATCTGCGGCGTTGAGATTGCACACTGGGCTGTGCCGCCGCCGAAATCACGACCCAGGACGCAATCTCACCGCGGTGAGTCAGCGAGCTCGCCGGGCCAGCCGCTCGGAATCGGAGATCAGCACGCTCTTGCCCTCCAGACGGATCCAGCCGCGGTGGGCGAAATCGGCCAGTGCCTTGTTCACCGTCTCCCGCGACGCCCCGACCAGTTGGGCGATCTCCTCCTGGGTCAGGTCAT